>JAGREF010000019.1 GCA_020446665.1 Sphingomonadaceae bacterium | reverse complement strand
TAGATATCGCAGCGATCCGCCTTCAGCCCGGCGGCCATCGCGACCGCTGACGTATCCGAACCGCCACGGCCCAGCGTCGTCACCCGGCCATCTTCACCGATCCCCTGAAATCCGGGAATCACTGCGATTTCACCGGCCTGCATGGCGGCGATCATTTTCTCCGCATCAATGCTCTCGATACGTGCCTTGGCATGGGCTTCGATCGTGTTGATCGGCACCTGCCAGCCCAGCCAGCTGCGCGCCTTGCAGCCCATTGCCTGCAGGGTGAGTGCGAGCAGGCCGGAGGTGACCTGTTCACCGCTGGCCACGACCACGTCATATTCAGCCGGATCGTAAAGCGGGTTTGCTTCACGGCAGAAATTGACCAGCCGGTCCGTCTCGCCCGCCATGGCGGAAACCACCACTGCCACTTCATGCCCTGCAGCCTGCTGCTTGCGCACGATATTGGCGACGCGGCGGATGCGCTCGGTGCCGGCCATGGAGGTGCCGCCGAATTTCATCACTATGCGGGCCAAGATTGTTCCTTCCGCTGGAATCGGTTGTCGCGCGCTGCTAGCCATGCGCAATGGCCAATGCAACTGTCGCAAATGAAACGATCCGCGCCGAAGAGGCTGCTCACTTCGGCGCACTGGCAAAGGACTGGTGGGACCCCAAGGGTTCCTCCGCCATGCTGCACAAGCTCAACCCTGTCCGGCTGGGCTATATCAGGGATGCCATTGACCAGCATTGGGCGGGGGACACAGGCACGGTCCGCCCGCTTGCAGGCAAGGCCGCACTGGATGTCGGTTGCGGCGCAGGGCTGCTGTGCGAGCCACTGACACGGCTGGGCGCTGCAGTGACCGGGGTGGATGCCGCGCCGGAAAATGTCGCGGCAGCACAGGCACATGCGGCGGCCGGCGGGCTGGCGATTGATTACCGCGCGGGTGAGCTGGGCAGTCTGGGGCTGGGCCAGTTCGACCTTGTGACCTCCATGGAAGTGATCGAGCATGTCGCGGACAAGCCCGCCTTCATCCGCCTGCTGGCTGCCCATCTGGCGCCGGGCGGGCTGATGATCCTGTCCACGCCCAACCGCACGCCGCAATCAAAACTGCTGATGGTCGAGGCCGCAGAACGGATCGGCATGGTCCCGCGCGGAACGCATCACTGGGCGGATTTCATCACGCCAGACGAATTGGGCGATCTCTTGTCCGCGGCCGGGCTGGAAATGGGTGAGCCAACTGGCATTGCCTTTTCCCCGCTCAAGGGGCTGCATCTTTCGCAGAGTGACCTGTCGCTCAACTATATCGTGACAGTGCGGCACGCCTAGAGCGAGGCCCTAAGGCTCGTAGTTCCCGCTTTCGCGGAGCATCACAGCGGCGCCGGGGTGATCGGTAAAGATACCGTCCACGCCCCCATTGACCAACAGCCCCATTAACACCGGCAAAGCGCCAACGCCGCGCGGATTGTCGTTGGTGCGCAGGGGCTTGGGCATGAAGCCGTTTTCGCGGCGGAGCGTCCATGCATGGACCACCAGCCCGGCATCATGCGCATTGCCAACCAGCGCGGTGGGAGAGCCATCGACCTGCAGCACCAGCCGCATATCCGGCCCGATCCCATCCGCATATTTCGCGATCTGCGCAAGGCCATAAGGGCTGGCGAGCAGCGCGTAGGAGGAGTCCTCTATATCCACCGGGCCGCCCTCCGCCGCGATCAGTTGGACCAGCCGCAAATCAGTGCGCAAATTGGCGCGCAGCAGCGGCTTGACTTCAAAACACTGGATAAAGACCGGGTCGCTCGCCTTGTCATAGCCTGCTGCGTGCAATTGCTCGACCAGCAAATCGACCATGTCCAGACCCAGCGCCGCCTCGAAATAGGCTGGATGCTTCATCTCCGGATAGAGCCCGATGCGCCGCCCGGTTTCCGCTTCCTTGCGCTTCACCAGCGCGAGGATTTCCGCCAGCGTCGGCACTTCGAATTGTCCATCATAGGCAGCGTTTTCAAACCGCAGAATCGGCAGACGCTCTTTGGCACGCAAGGTCTTGAGCTCTGCCAGCGTGAAATCTTCCGTGAACCAGCCGGTCATTTCCTGCCCGTCGATCACCCTGGTGGTCATCCGGTCGGAAAATTCAGGGCGGCTGGCCACATCGGTGGTACCGGAAATCTCATTCTCATGCCGCGCGATCAGCACGCCATCCCTGGTCAGCACCAGATCGGGTTCGATAAAGTCCGCACCCTGATCAATCGCCAGCTCATAAGCGGCCAAAGTGTGTTCGGGCCGCTCCCCACTGGCCCCGCGATGGGCGATGATCAGCGGACCATCTGCCGCCTGGGCAGGCACAGCCATCAGCGCCGACAGGCCAAGGGCGAGCGCAGCAAACCAGCGCATCATGCCAGCACCTGCGCCCATTCATCCGCGTTGAAGCCAACCAGCAGCCCGCCGGGATGTTCCACCACGGGGCGCTTGATCATGGACGGGTTGGCGACCAGCAATGCCACTGCGCCCGCCATGCTCTCTGCCTGCGCCTGCTCTGCTTCCGACAGCTTGCGCCATGTCGTGCCGCGCTTGTTCAGCACAGCATCCAACCCAGCACTGCCGATCCAGCTTTCCAGTTGCACCGCATCCGCACCCTGTTTCTTGTAGTCGTGGAAGGCATAGTCCATCCCCTGCGCGTCGAGCCATTTGCGGGCCTTCTTCACAGTGTCGCAATTGGGGATGCCGTAAACCGTGATGCTCATTGCGGGTCCTTATGCTTTGAAATGATGCGTGCGCGGATCGGCGCAGCCATAGAGTGTGTAGCTGGCATAGTAGCGATCCCGCCCGGCCTGCTGCGCGGCGCGATGTTCCGCCACCCTGCCCCACGCGCGGGCGGCCTCTTCGCTGGCCCATTCGGACAGGGCGATGCCTTCGCCATCCTCTGCCACATAGCCCTTGAAGCTGATGAAGCCGGGCTGCTGGCGCGCCATTGCCTCCATGGCCAAGGCTTCGGCATCATAGGCGCTCTGATCGATATCGGCGCGTTTGCGGTTGCGGAAGACGATGAGATACATGGCAACTGACTAGCGTCATTGCGGCAGGCAGGACAGCCCCTTACCGCACCAAATGGGCATCAGCGATCGCCACGGCCAGCGCATCGGCGGCATCGGCGCCTGCCACTTGCGCGCTGGGCAGCAAGACTTTGAGCATGGCCTGCACCTGCTGCTTTTCCGCCGCGCCTGTGCCCACCACTGCCTTCTTCACCAGCCGCGCCGCATGTTCATTGACGCTCAGCCCCCCGCGCGCACAAGCGGCCAGAATCGCGCCGCGCGCCTGCGCCAGTTTGAGCGTGCTTTGCGCATTCTTGTTGACGAAGACTTCCTCCACCGCTGCCCGGTCCGGCGCATATTGGCCGATCACGGCGAAGATCGCATCGTGCAGATGCAGCAGGCGCTCGGCCAGCGGTGCCTTGGCATTGGTTTTCACCTGACCGTTGGCAATATGGCTAAGCCGTGCGCCTTCGCTGCGCACCAGCCCCCAGCCGGTGCAGCTGAGCGAGGGGTCCAGACCCAATATCAGCATGGATCAGAACAGGCGCGGGGCACCGGCACCATCACCCTTGGGCATGCGTTTCACGTCCCACACCAGCCCGAGAAATTCGAGGCCGCGAATGACCCAATAGGTCATGTCGATTTCCCACCAGACGGCGGCATTATTGGCCGAGCGCGGATGGGCATGGTGGTTGTTGTGCCAGCCTTCGCCATAAGCGGCAATGGCGACCCACCACAGGTTACGGGAATGATCGGTGGTATCGTAATTCCGGTAACCCCAGATGTGGGTTGCCGAATTCACAAACCAGGTGCTGTGATACGCCACGACGGTTCGCAGGCAGAAGGCCCACAGGACCCAGGACAAGCCAACAGTCGAGAGCAGGGCCCCGCCATCGAAGAAGAACGCCCCGATGGCATACAGCAGGAAAGCCGTGCTCCACAACCACCAGGCGTAGGTTCGTTCGAACATTTGCAGTGTGGCGTCCTGAGCAAGATCCGGAGCATACTGCTTGATGAGCAGTTCGTGCTTGCGCGGAGTGTTCTTAACAAAGGTCCACATGATGTGCGACCACCATGTTCCATCGTAAGGTGAGTGCGGATCGCCTTCTTTGTCCGATCGGGAATGGTGTACGCGGTGCGTCGCGGCCCACATCAGCGGAGTTCCTTCGCCGGAGATCACGCCGAAATACGTCGCAATAAACTTGGCGGGATTCCGCAACTTCAACGACTTGTGCGACAACCCGCGATGGTATCCCAGGCAGATTCCGATGCTGCAGGTCGCCCAGTGCAATACGAGCGCTGCAACCAGTGCGCTCCATGTGAAGAAGAATGGGGCAGCCAGTGCCGCCACATGCATTCCCACGATAAACGTGATCACGACCCAGCTGAGGTTGTCCCAACGCAGCTGAGAAGGTGCAAACGCGTCCAGCAGTTCCTGGCGTTCAATCGCCTTGGCACTGGGACGGGCAACATGGTGCTCTTGAGGAGCAGTCGCCGGGATGTGTCTTTCAATGACACCCGATGGAGAATCTGTGATCGGTGACATTTGCTCAATCCTTTTCCAAGCCGCTTGGGCAATACGAGGAGACAAGTCACTTGGAAACTCGCCTCGTTGACGCCTGAACTGTTTCGCGGCGTCGATCCACCTTGATTGCTGAACACCTCGTTGTGCTCCCTCAAGGCGACCGGAACTTATCACAATTGTCGACATGTGTGTGTCAGCAGGCGCTCAAACCTTGGTCAAACTTCATCCACTGTTTGTCACAGCTGTGTCTGTGTTGTAACTGTCTTCGGAGAAGAGGTTTGTGTCTTGGAATGGCGGCGTATGGGACCGTTGACGCGACGAGTCTGGAGGTACGAGGGCGAATTTTGACACGCAGCGCCTCTCCATCTTGGGATTTTTCTGTTGAGTACAGGCTTGGCGGCGGGTAGCGTAGAGCGGCTCGCGACGGCCCCGCCCCGTGTCTGGTCAAAGGAGAAGCATGATGTTTCGAACCACGTCGCATGACTCCGCCTTGGAAAAGGAGGAGGTCTTGTATCGCCAACTCGGCTCGCTCGATGCGGAGCAGGTCGCAGTTGCACTTCTTGAATTGTCGCGAGGTGACGTCAATCTGGAACGGGCCGCCGCTACCTGCCTGCAGTATCTGAACGACGAAGATCGTTGCGTACGGCAGTGCGCCGTCAATTCGCTGACTGTTCTGGCCCGTCGCGGGGCTCCGCTCGATTTGCGGGCCACGATCTACACCTTGCAGCGAATCTCGATGAATGGAGACGACCTGAACGGGTCCATTCCCGATGCACTGGTCGTCTTACAGGGGATACACCTCAGCAGGGAACGATGGGTTCAGCCGCTGCAAGATGACTACGCGTAGACTTCTGGCGACAGTTTGCGTCTAGAGAATCCCGTGGAGCGATCGCCCCGGCGCGGCCAGTTCGTTGACTCGCCGCACCACATTGGGATCTTCCATCAGCGGCGGTGCGTGGTGGGGCTTGATGCGGGCGTCAATAGCCAGCGGGCCGCGGCAGCCCCAATGCTTGTGCTCGGTGAAGGCCCCCACGCCATCGATGTCGGCGGCAGGATTGGAGCGAGTGAAGGTCACCCACAGGAAATTCTTCAGTGATGCCGCCGTGAATTCGGCGTCATCGACGAGAACCATCAGCGGGAAGGCCATTAGCGGATGATCAGCGGCCATCGACTCGCAGAACTGCCGCAACACCGGATCCCCAGACGTGGCTGCGGGGCCCTGAATGGCGACGATGCCCGGCAGACAGAGTCGAACATCCGAGAACCCGGCGGGCAGTCGAAAACCCGATGGGATCTCTCGTGGTAGTTGCCGCCGTGGCGGTCCAGCCGCGGCCAGGACCACTTTGGAACCGGCGTTTAGTCCGTGGCCTGAGTAGTCGAGCGTATCAATCGTGGTACGGGTCTGAAAATGCAGATCCTCCTGCCAGTCAATGCGTTCGAGCAGGTGTGCCAGGAACGTCGGAATGTCGTGCAGTCCGAGCCCTGGATTGTCCTGTTCCGCCACGATCAGGAGATACTTGGCGAGAGAAAGTTGTCCCTGCCCGAGTATCGCATTGGCCTGAGTCAGCAGTTCCTGTGGTCGACGTTCACTGGCGTAAGGAACGTACCGTTCGCTGCCAATCGCCAGCAGCAAGGGATGCACGCCCGCTTCGTCTACCGCATGCACCCCTTTGACGCCGGGCAGGACCGATGGAATTGCCGGTCCGGTGATCTCATGAATGATCGCACCGAATGATGTGTCCTCCTGCGGAGGGCGCCCCACTGCGGTAAACGGCCAGATGGCATCGCGGCGGCATGTCACGCGATCGACCTTCAGTACAGGAAAATCGTGAATCAGGCTGTAGTACCCCAGGTGGTCACCGAACGGCCCCTCAGGCAACACCGCGTCTCCATCGATCGTTCCAGAGATACAGAAGTCCGCTTCCGCCAGCAGCGGCAAACCGCCCGGTTGCCGGACGAGCTTCATGCGATGTCCGCTCAACGCCCCGGCAAAGGTCAGTTCGGAGAGTCCTTCCGGAAGCGGCATCACGGCGGCCAACGGGATGGTGGGTGGCCCGCCAACGAAGATGTTCACACGCAGTGGCTCGCCGCGACGAATGGCCGCCGCATGATGCACGCCGATGCTGCGATGTATCTGGTAATGCACCCCCACCTGTTGATTGGGCTGGTACTCGTTGCCGGCGAGCTGAATGCGGTACATCCCGAGATTGGACTTCTGCCAGCCGGGCTGATCGGGATGCTCTGTATAGACTGCAGGCAGCGTGACGAAGGGGCCTCCATCCAGTGGCCAGAATGTCAGCTGCGGCAGTTCGTTGAGTTGTATCTGCTGATCAAGTACGGGCCCTCGCGAAACATACCTGGGCCGCATTGCCCATGCCGCTGGAAGTGCGCGAGCGTAACGAAATGGAGCCTTCTGAATCACAGCAGGATCAATTTTGATCTCGACCAGCCGCTTCACCAGATCGAGCGTATCCCGGAACAGGAACCGCGTGCGGTCCAGTGTGCCAAACAGGTTGCTGACCAGTGGGAAACGGCAGCCCTTCACCCGTTCAAAATACAACGCAGGTCCTTGGGCCTCGTAGACGCGCCGTTGAATCTCGGCCGCTTCCAGGTACGGATCGACCTCCTCGCGAATCCGGATCAACTGACCCGTTCGCTCCAGATCTGTGACACATTCACGAAGATGACGATAACCCATCAGGACCAGCGCGAGGGAAGTAATGCGAACACTGGGACAACTGCTGTTAAACGATCCGCAGCTGAACCGACGATTCAACTCGGAGAACACACTCCACTCTCAAAATTCCCGGAGATTCCGGCAGCATCCGAGAGGCCCGCATCATAGCGAACGGAAGGTGGACCGTGACCTTCGCCATGCGATCAAGGTTGCCCATCAAGCGTTGACAAATCTTTGAACGGGAATTTGAAGGGGCGATCGCTGGTGTACTTGTGGGCAGTCATCCAGGAGAACTCGACCTGATCGCGACGTGCGGGATCCGGTTCAGGCAGTGGCCTTCCGTCGGCTTCCGCATAGATGGTACGCACGACACGAACCGGACGTGCTGCCGGCGGAGCCAGGACGTAATCGGTGCCTCGGGTCACCAGCAGCCAGCTGTTCTCGCGAAATCCTGCTCGCAATCGTTGATGAGCGGCGGCAATCAGTCGTTCCCGTTCTCCTGAGGACAGCTCCGCGGTGGTGGCGATCGACTTGACCAGTTTCTGGGTCTCCGAAATGTCGAAGCTGACCCAGCCATAGGGGGGGAGGTAGGCTTCCAGCTTGCAGTGCGAGGGAGAGTTCTTGGGATACAGCGAGAGTCCGTACGTGACTCGCGTAGGGAAACCAAGTGCCCGCCCCAGGGCGCCGCATAGCCCATGATAGTCGCTGCAGTGGCCGCACCGTTCGCGCAACCCGTGATTGGGATCGGCCTGCAGCGAGGCATTCACGTGGTCGTACTGCAGATGGGTCTCAACCCAGTCCATCGCCGTTACGAAGTTGCGTCCATCGACCACAGGCTGTGGAGCAATGGTGTGCAACACCTCCGCAAATTCGGCCGCATCGTCAATCGGTTCAGCCTTCAGGTATGGAGTCACTTCGACAGGCCAGACCTTCGGGATGGTCACTCGATCTGGCTCGACACTCCACCGCACGTCAGAAACTTTGGCTTGAAAGCGGTTGCGAATCAGCTGGGCTCCCTGTGGCTGGTGGAATTCAAAGTAGGCGAATCGATTCCCGTAGAGCGGCTCGGTAGCGAACTGTGGTTTGACATCCTGGGGAAACGTGCTGATCTCAAACTCTCCGACCTCCTGCCCCAGACCACTCTGAGGCAGCGGCAGCCACACCTTGAGTACTTCGCAGTGATAGGGTGGCGTGACGACAGCGACGAATTCCACTTCGTGTCGTATTGGTTGACTGACCAGCGGCTGCACCGGCGCTGAATTCTCCGCCAGTACCGGCGCGAAGAGGAGCAGGTACGCGAGTAGAGGTCGAAGCAGCATGAGCGGCACTCACCGGGGTCAGAATTCAGAACTTCTAACCATCTTCATGCGATCGTCA
>JAGREF010000329.1 GCA_020446665.1 Sphingomonadaceae bacterium | reverse complement strand
TCGTCGCGCTCGCCTTCGCCGATCACGACGGTGCCATCCATGTATAATTCGTCAAATGCCTTGCGCATCGCTTCCACAGCAGCGGCATCGGCGGCTTTCTCGTCACCGCGACCAATCAGTTCGGAAGCGGCAATGGCTGCGGCCTCGGTCACGCGGACCATTTCCATCACCAAAACGCGGTCCAGGGCATTGTCAGTCTTGTTCATGGTCAATTCAGTCCCCAAAGTCAGCTTGCGAGGCGCATAAACACGGAGGGCGGGAATGTCGAGACAAGCTGCAGGGCGAATACTGGCAGCCGCCCTGTTATTCTTTCCCCCCATGCTCGCCGCTGCCCCCGTAAGGGCTCAAGGTGACGCGCCCAAGACAAGAGGGTCCACAGCAGAGCAAGTACTTAGCACAGCCCGCAAATCCTACGGCCCACCCGCGCCCGAACAGAATTGCAAGCCCCAGAAAGGCGATGAAATCGTCGTCTGCGCCGGTCTGGAAGATCATTCTGCATTCCGGGTTAAGTCAACCGCCGACCTCGATCCGAATTCAAAGCAGGCGCTGGATGACGGGGTGCCACATGCGCCCGATGTCGCCGGCGAATATATTTTCCGGGGCAAGGGAATTGGCGGTGGCTGCTTCCTCAGCAAGTGCCCGCCGCCGCCTGCCATCTTCGTCGATGTGGAGGCCTTGCCCCAAGCGCCGGAAGGGTCGGATGCAGACCGGATTGCCAAGGGCTTGGCCGCCCAGGATGACGACTAGGGCGCATTCACACACGGTTCAGCAGCAGGGCGCTTGGTAGGGGCTGCAAGGGGGCAGTAAATCGGAGTTCGATTGTGTCCAGAATCCGGGCGGGATTGTCAGCCCTCACTCTCGCCAGCATCGCCGCCCCCGCAGGGGCAGAGCCGCCTGAACGGATCGACATATTGGTCGACACCACGCCGGAGCCGGACAAGGCCGATGAAGCTTTGTGCAAGGCCGAGCAGGAAGCGGCCATCATCACCAACGAGATTGTTGTGTGCGGCCAGCGCGACAACAGCCAGCACCGGCTTTATTCCAGCGACGATTCTGAAAGCCGTTTTGCCGAAGAGACAATGAACGAAGGCGATATCAGGACACCTGACGTAGCCGGGGAGTATATTTTTACCGGCCCGCCCACCGTCAGCGGATTGTGCGGCTTCCTGTTCAATCCCTGCCCCGCACCACCAGCGATCCTGATCAATTTCGAGGAACTGCCTGCTACCCCGATCGGGTCTGATGCTGACCGGGTCGGGCGGGGACTGCCTCCGATGGGCTATGAAACAAGCCCGGATGATGCCGGGTTGGCACCGGCTCAATGATGCGTTTTGGCTAGCCGGTCAGGCTTCAAGGATCGGCATCACCAGCGGTTCAGCAGTAAGGCTGGCTGACCCGTCAAGCAGGCGCAGCGCTTCGGTTACCGCGCTTTCCGGGCCTTCATGCGTGACCATCGCCACCAGAACTTCGCCCCCTTCCTCAGGCTTGCCCTGCTGGATCAGGCTTTCGATCGACACGCCTGCATCACGCATGGCGGCGGTAATCTCAGCCAGCACGCCGGGGCGGTCAGTCACGGTGAAACGGATGTAATTATGGCCAGTGCGGTGTCCGGTATCCGCCTTGGTCATCGGGACCATGGTGGCCGCCGGGATGGAAAAAGGCATGCCAGCATCGCCGCGGGCAATGTCTATCAGATCAGCAACCACGGCACTGGCGGTCGGGCCGTCCCCGGCACCTGCACCCTGGAACAGCAGACGGCCGACATAATTGCCCTCTGCCACCACAGCATTGGTCGGGCCATCAACCGCTGCCAGCGGATGTTCCTTGTCCACCAGGCAAGGCTGCACGCGCTGGAACAGGCGCGCTTCACCTGACGTCGTATCAATATCTGCCCGCCCGATCAGGCGAATGACAAAGCCCAGCGCATCGGCCTGCGCAATATCCTGCGCGCGCACGCGCGACACGCCGGCGCAATCCACTGAGGCGAAATCAATCCGCGTCCCAAAAGCGATCCCGGCCAGGATGGCGAGCTTGTGCGCCGCATCAATCCCTTCGATATCAAAGGTCGGGTCGGCTTCGGCATAGCCCAGTTCCTGCGCCGCGTGCAGCGTTTCGCCGAAATCGGCACCGCTGTCTTCCATGGTGGAGAGGATGTAATTGCAGGTCCCGTTGAGGATGCCATAGATCTGCTCGATGGCATTGGCAGAGGCGCCTTCGCGCAGCCCCTTTACCACCGGAATACCCCCGGCAACGGCTGCTTCGAAACGCAGCGCGACATTGGCTACCTCTGCCGCTTCGGCCAGCTCCATCCCGTGATGAGCAATCATAGCCTTGTTGGCAGTGACGAGGCCCTTGCCTGCGCGAATCGCATTGCGCGCAAGGGTAAGCGCGGGACCGTCCGAGCCGCCGACCAGTTCCACCACGACATCCACATCGCCGCGCGCTGCCATGGCGGTCATATCGTCTTCCCACGCAAAGCGGGACAGGTCGACGCCGCGATCCTTGCTGCGATCACGCGCGCTTACGGCAACCACTTCCAGCGGGCGACCGGCACGGGCAGCCAGCAAGTCGCGGTTCTGATCCAGCAAACGGATCACCCCCGCGCCCACAGTGCCAAGCCCAGCCAGAGCAATGCGCAGCGGTTCAGCCATGTCGTCGGTCCCTCAATCTGATGCGAGGGCGCCACTAGGCCAGCTCTGCGCAGATGGCCAGAACCTATTGCGGTCGGCGCAGGCTGCGCTCGCAAGTGCCAAGTTGCTGCAACACCAACCGATAATCCTGCGCAGCGCGCGTTCGCGATTCGCTGTCGCGTGAGAGATTCGCACTGGCCGGGATGGTATCTGGCAGGAAACAGGCGAGGCGATACCAGCGCAATGTACCGGCTTCTGGCGGGCGAGCCGCCTGATCGACGATGTCACTCCATGATACGCCCCACACTGGCGTCATGCCAGGCCGCCTGATGATTGCCAGCGAGACTGGCGTTCCATCCGTGGTGGAAAGGAATATCTGCGTTTCCGATTCGCCAGCAAGATTGCCCGCGACCGAGATCGCATCCCGCACACCTGTGACAGCTGCAGGCGAATCAGCTTGCACCAGTTCTGCCAGGATTGGGCGCAAGCGTGCTTCCAGCGCTTCGCTCCAAGGTTGCTGCGCTCCCGGGCCGACCAGTCCCAACTCGCCCGGTCTGCCGGGTACAGTGCGCGCGAAGAGCAGCATGTCCTGCTTCTTCAGTTTGGGCGGCTTGCCCCGCGAATCGAGCGGAACATCGACGAGGTAACGCAGCGATTCGCCGATCGGGGCATTGCCCGTGAGCAGGTAAAGCGTTTCAGCCTCGATATAGAGCCGCACGAATCCGGGCTTGAGGCCAGGTGCCCGCTCCGGCTCCAGCTGCACCTGGCGGCGAATCTGCGCTTTGACCACTATCGTTGCGGCGTCTGAAAGGTCAGCCAGGTCCGCATAGGTCAGCTGGGGTGCCACCACATCATCAACACCGGCGGACTGCGCCTGCACAGGTGCAGCAATTGCTACACAAGTCGCTATGGTTGCTGCAAAAATTGCTGAACGGGCAAGGGGCATCGAGAATGTCTTTCCAAATATCATCTGCGCCTCGGCAGGATTGGCCGGATCGACTCATCACCGCCCGCAAGCGGCCGGGCAAGCCTATTGAATCGTAAATTTACCGATAAAGCGTTTGCTTGGGTCGGTTATCGTAGCTAATGATCGCCGCTGACCGGGAACTGAACAATAAAAAATCCCGGCGGGTCCGCGCCGGATCTTTACGAGGGGTCGCGGGCAAGTCCGTCTATCGCCTCGGCGGGACGGCAGGGTGGACAGCATGGAATTTGGTGCGGCGGCCTTTGCGCTGTGCCGGATGGGGTGGGTCGGTTTCCGGCCCGTTTGTGTTGATGGAGTGATGCGACTGAATGGCTTACGCTGACCAACAGATGAGCGGTAACCGCGTAGTAGCGATTATCATCGTTGCGCTGATCCATCTGCTTGTTGGCTACGCGCTGGTGACCGGCCTCGCCTATTCGGCGGTGCAGAAGGTTGTCGAGCGTGTGACAACGGTAGATATTGAGGAGGAAGTTCCTGAAGAGGAACCGCCGCCCCCAGAGGAACAGCCGAAACAAGAAGTGGCACCGCCGCCGCCCGTGGCGCCGCCGCCTCCGATTAACATTGCGCCGGCTCCGCCGCCGATCCAGACGCAGCCTACGATCCCTCCGCCCGCTCCGCCGGTGCTGAAGGTTCCGCCGCCAGCGCCGCCGGCACCGCCGCCGCCGCCGCCGCCGAAATTCCAGCCCAAGGGGCCGGAACCGCGTGGCAACCCCGGCAATTGGGCAACGCCTAACGACTATCCTTCGCGCGCCCTGCGTGAAGATCGTGAAGGCACCACCGGCTTTACCGTGACCGTTGATGCCAACGGCCGCGTGGCTAGCTGCCAGGTGACGCGTTCGAGCGGCCACGCGGACCTTGACGATGCGACATGCAAGAACATCTCGCGTCGTGGCCGTTTCCGCCCGGCAACGGATGGCAATGGCGCCGAAACCACCGGTACGTGGTCAAGCTCCGTACGCTGGCAAATCCCGGAATAAACTTTTTCGCCCTGATCGCCGGGCAAGGGGTCCGTCGATCAGGGTTCAACCCTTTTATACCTGCTTCTTTCTGAGAG
>JAGREF010000328.1 GCA_020446665.1 Sphingomonadaceae bacterium | reverse complement strand
GAAGGGCCTCCGCGAAAGCGGGGGCTTTTTGTATGAGTGAAATCAGCGCAGTTGTCTTTGATGTCGGCCGCGTGCTGGTCCAGTGGGATCTGCGCACACTGTTCCGCAAGCTGATTGATGATCCGGACGAGCTGGAATGGTTCGTGGCCAATGTTGTCAGCGAGGAATGGCATTTCCAGCATGATGCCGGGCGCGACCTGGCGGAGATGGTAGCAGAGCGTAAAGCGCAGTTCCCGGACTATGCGGCGCATATCGATGCCTATGCGACGCGTTTCAACGAGACCGTTCCCGGCCCGGTAGCAGGCACGCATGCGCTGGTGGACCGGCTGGCAGAACGCGGCGTGCCCTTGTTCTGCATCACCAATTTCGCCGATCCTTTCTGGGATGCGTTTCTCCCGGAATGGCCAGTCCTGCGCCATTTCCGCGATGTCATCGTGTCAGGCAAGGAGAAGCTGGCCAAGCCTGATCCGGCCATTTTCCGGTTGGCCGAGCAGCGCTTTGGCCATCCCGCGCACTCCATGCTCTTCATTGACGACAATTCCGCCAATATCGATTCGGCACAGACGCTGGGCTGGCAGGTTCATCTGTTTCGCGAAGCTGCGGAACTGGAAGCTGATCTGACGGGGCGCAGTCTGCTAGGCTGAACGATCCAAAAAAGAGGCCCCCGGTGTGAACCGGAGGCCAAGGGCCCGCTGGAGAGGTTTGTGGGGTCAGCGGGTGGAGTGATAAATCTCGATCAGCCGTTGCATTTGGCCAGCTGGTCTTCGCTCAGCGCCTGCCCGTCATAGGCGAAGCTGGTGATCGTGCCGGTCTCGCGGGCCAGTCGCTTGCACATCACCCAAGGCCGGGTGTTGCCCTTGCGAGCAACGCAGGCATCGCCTTCGCAATACCAGACCACGCCGCCGGCAATGGTGGTTGCGTCCTTGGCGGGGCTCGCCAGCTTGACCGAATAATAGGGTGTTTCAGCTGCTGCAGCGGGGGTGGGGGCCAGCGCGGCACCAAAGCTCAGCGTGGTCCATGCCAAGGCACCAATGATGGCGCTGGCGCTGCGGGAGATAGGGTTTGAGAGTGTGGGGGAGAGGGTCACGGCCAATTCCTTAAAACTATATGCGAGAACAAGAGAGGGTTTCATTTCACAACCAGTTGCGAATCACTACCTAGTATCTAAGGTTGCAAGTTGCAACTAAAAACGTATTTCGCTTTTGTGAAATCGGCTTTTGCGCTATCTGACGCTAGGGCTTGCGAGCCCGGGAAAGGAACTCGATGGGCAAATTGCACGAAGATCTGCGCGATGTGGTCGATTGCGGCCTGCCATCAGCGCTGGAAGTGATGGGGGAGCGCTGGTCATTCATGATCCTGCGCGCCAGCTTCAACGGCATCCGCCATTTCGAGGATTTCCTCGTTCAACTGGGCATCGCCCGCAACATATTGTCCAACCGGCTGGGCAGGCTGGTGGAGCACGGCATCCTGCAGCGCGTGCCATGCCCGGATGACAAGCGCCGGATAGAATATCGCCTGACAGAGAAAGGCTTTGATCTTCTTCCGGCGATGGTTTCCCTGCGCCAGTGGGGCGAGAAATATGGCACAGGTGTACCTTCCAACCCGGTGCTGGTGGACCGGCAGGATCGCCTGCCCATCGCGCGCATTCAGCTGCATGCGCATGATGGCCGGCCATTGGAATATGAAGACCTCGACTGGGAAGATCGCGCCAATATCGGCCAGATCGAAGTGATCGGCAACTGCGGCTGCTGATACAGGCAAATATGACAGCCGGTTTCACTTGCCCGCCCGGCCCCCTGCGATAAGATGGCCTCATCTGAATAGGAGGGGCCCTGATGCTCGAACTAGCCTTCGCTATCGTCGTGGTAGCTTTCATCTTCCTGCTGATGGGTGTGCGCATCGTGAAGCAGGGCTTCGTCTACACGATCGAGCGGCTGGGCAAGTTCCATCTTGCCGCGGAACCTGGCCTGCATCTGATCATCCCCTTCGTCGATCGTGTCGGCCGCAAGGTGAACATGATGGAACAGGTGCTCGACATTCCGGGGCAGGAAATCATCACCAAGGATAACGCCATGGTCGGCGTGGATGCGGTGGTGTTCTTCCAGGTGCTGGATGCGGGTAAGGCGGCCTATGAAGTCGCCAATCTCTATGCCGCGATCATGGCCCTCACCACCACCAATCTGCGGACCGTGATGGGCAGCATGGACCTCGACGAAACCCTGTCCAAGCGGGACGAGATCAATGCCCGCCTGCTGAGCGTGGTGGATCATGCGACTTCGCCCTGGGGTGTGAAAATCACCCGCGTCGAAATCAAGGATATCCGTCCGCCAATGGATATTTCCGAAGCCATGGCGCGCCAGATGAAGGCAGAGCGCCTTAAACGTGCGGAAATCCTTGAGGCAGAAGGCGACCGGGCATCAAAAATCCTGCGCGCCGAAGGTGAAAAGCAATCCGCCATCCTCGAAGCAGAAGGCCGCCGCGAATCCGCCTTCCGCGATGCCGAAGCCCGCGAACGCGAAGCGGAGGCAGAAGCCAAGGCGACGCAAATGGTGTCCGACGCTGTCGCGCAGAGCGGCAGTGCGGCGATCAATTACTTCGTGGCGCAGAAATATACCGATGCGGTTGGCAAATTCGCTACCAGCCCCAATGCCAAGACCATCCTCTTCCCGGTTGAGGCGACTCAGCTGATCGGCTCGCTGGGCGGGATCGGAGAACTGATCAAGGATGTCGTCCGCGACAATCCGGGCGATACACCTGCCGCACCCCCGGCGCCGCCGCGCAGGACCAGTGTGCCGCGCAGCAGCGGAGGCCAGTAATGGACTTCCTCGAAGGGGTCTCCCCGCATTGGTTCTGGCTGACGCTGGGCATGATTCTGGCTGCGGCAGAGATGCTTGTGCCGGGGGTTTTCCTGATCTGGATGGCAGGCGCTGCGCTGGTCACCGGGTTGGTGGCATGGCTGGTCCCGATCGGTGTGCCGCTACAGATCGTGCTCTTCGCTGTCCTGGCGATTGTCTCTGTTTTTCTCGGCCGCCGCTACTTGCGCGACAATCCGATCATTGCCGCCGATCCGGCCATGAACAAGCGTGGGGAACGGCTCGCGGGCCAGATGGCCAGAGTCGTCACGGCGATCGAGGATGGCGAGGGCCGGGTCCATCACGGCGACAGCGAATGGATCGCCCGCGGCGCCGATGCCCCGATTGGCACCAAGGTTCGCATTACGGGTTCCGATGGCGCAATCCTGCTGGTCGAGCCGATCGAATAAGGGGTCAGCTGGTCAGCGGGCCACTATTCGTGAAGCGACCATGCTTGCGGAAGCGGACCATCCAGCGATCAAGGAACAGATCGAGCGGACGGGCTTCAATCCCCAGCTGCTTCAGCCCTGGATAGTCACCCGAGGCGACATTACCGGCCTTTAGCAGCTGCCACTGGTCGCGGCCCATCGGCGTGAAGGGCAAAGCGGCGAAAATGCCGGAAACAACGTCTGGCATGGCGATGAAATGCCGCCTGTTGCCCTGTGCGGCAGCGATCCGCTGGTTGAAATCCATCATGCTGATCGCTTCCGGTCCAGCAATCTCGAAAATCTTGCCGCCATGTTTCGCCGGATCGCCCAGCGCCACTGCAAGTGCATCGGCCAGATCATCCACAAACACCATCTGCAGCTTTGCCTCGGGGGCAAAGACCGGCAGCACAGGCATGGAAGCGACCAGCCCGGCCATCATGGGCACGAACCCGTCTTCTTCGCCAAAGACAATGGAAGGCCGCATGATCGTCGCCCCGGGGAAGGCCCCCTGCACGCGGTGCTCGCCCAGCGCCTTTGTCCGCGCATAATCTGCACTTGATGCAGCATCGGCTCCGATCGCACTGACATGGACCAGTGCCTGCGCGCCAGCATCGCGGGCAGCCTCTGCGACAGTGCCCGCGCCCTGCGCCATTACGGCATCGAGATCCCCGTCAAAAGCTCCCACCAGATTCACCACCGCATCGGCACCCTGAACCACTGCGGCAACGCTGGCGGCATGCGTTACACTGCATGGCAGGAACTGGATCTGGCCAAGATTGGCGAGCGGCTTCAGCGAATAGGCCTTTTCCGGATTACGGCTGGCAATCCTCAACCGCGCGCCCCGCTCCAGCAAGGCCTGCGCAACATGGTGGCCGACAAAACCACTACCGCCAATCAGGGTTACAAGCTTACCGAAAAGGGGATCACGCGATGCCATGGGTCTAACCGTCAAACCTTGTAAGAGAGGAACAATGCCCAATCGCCATGCCGCATGCAGCGCGCCGCTGCAACCATTGCCGATAGGAACTGCGTTTCGCCTGAATCACCCCATTGACGACCGCCCCCCGCTCGGCTAGTGGCCCGCTCCTACCCGCGGCCCGGACAGTGATGACCGGGTCGCACAAGTGCCCAGATGGCGGAATTGGTAG
>JAGREF010000327.1 GCA_020446665.1 Sphingomonadaceae bacterium | reverse complement strand
CCCTCTCCCCTGAAGGGGAGAGGGCATTGATGCCAGTTCAGCGGTTTCGCGCAGCGCCTCCAGCGTCTGAAATTCCTTCATCAAATCCCGCGCCGTCACCGCGCCGACATGGCGAATGCCAAGGCCAAACAGCAGCCGTGCGGCATCGGGTTCGCGCTTCGCCTCGATGCTGGCGAGCAGATTCTCGACCGATTTTTCCTTCCACCCGTCCAGCGCGAGAATTTCTTCGCGGCGCTGGTGCAGGCGGAAAATATCCGCCGGGCTTTCCAGCCAGCCAAGCGCGAAGAATTGCTCGATGGTCTTCTCGCCCAGCCCTTCAATGTCGAGCGCGGCGCGGCTGACGAAATGCTTGAGCCGCTCGGTCCGCTGTGCCGGGCAGATCAGCCCGCCGGTGCAGCGCACATCGACCTCGCCCTCCTCCGCCACCGCTTCGCTGCCGCATTCGGGGCAATGATCGGGGAAGATGAAGGCCGGACGTTCCACATCGCGGGTCAGGTTTTCAACCACTTGCGGGATCACGTCACCTGCCCGCTGCACCACGATCCGGTCACCCGGGCGCACGCCCAGCCGCGCGATCTCGTCACGATTATGGAGCGTGACATTGGTGACGGTCACCCCGCCCACCAGCACCGGGGCGAGCCGCCCGACCGGGGTCAGCTTGCCCGTACGGCCCACCTGAATGTCGATGGCCTCCAGCGTCGTCTGCGCCTGTTCCGCCGGGAATTTATGCGCCAGCGCCCAACGCGGAGCCTTGGCGACAAAGCCCAGCCGCCCCTGCCAGTCGAGCCGGTCCACCTTGTAGACCACCCCGTCAATCTCATAGGGCAGTTGCGCCCGCCGCTCCCCAATGCTGCGGTAATGAGCGAGCATTTCTTCGGCATTTTCGCACAGTTTCAGGTCTGGCGAGACCGGGAAACCCCATGCTTCGATCTGGCGCATCACCACCAGTTGCTTGTCGCCCGGAACCTCTGACGCCGCCCCCCAGCCATGCGTCCAGAAACGCAGCGGACGCTTTGCCGTAACGCTGGCATCCTTCTGCCGCAGCGATCCCGCCGCCGCATTGCGCGGGTTGGCAAACTGGCGCACCTTGTCCGGATCAAAGGCTTCACCCTTCGCCTCTGCGGAGGTGCGCGCTTCCTCCATCAATTGTGCGTTGAGTGCGGTAAAAGCCTGTTTTTCCATATAGACTTCGCCACGCACTTCGAAGAGCTCGGGCAAATTTTCGCCCTGCAAATGCTGCGGTATATCGGCAATATGCTGCACATTGGCGGTGACATTCTCGCCCACCTGCCCATCGCCGCGCGTGGCGGCCAGCACCAGCTCACCCTGTTCATAGCGCAGCGAACAGGACAGGCCATCAATCTTGTCTTCCGCGGTGAAAGACAAGGGCTCGCTGTCCGCCAGATTGAGGAAGCGCCGCACTCGCGCGACGAATTCGCGGATTTCCTCATCGTCAAACCCGTTATCGAGGCTCATCATGCGAACCTCGTGGCGGACCTTGCTGAGCGGCGAGGAGGCCACTTCATGCCCGACCTGCCGGGACGGGCTATCCTCGCGCACCAGATGCGGAAAAGCCGCCTCCAGCGCCTCGTTGCGC
>JAGREF010000326.1 GCA_020446665.1 Sphingomonadaceae bacterium | reverse complement strand
GCAGGGCGATGAAATCGAGGCCGGAGGGCAGCTCTGCATCACCGTGCCATACGCGGATGGCAGGCTGGCCAGACACCATTTCCAGCGCCACAGCCATGTCGCGGTCGCAATTGGAGCCGGGGAAGGTAATGACCGCGCCGCGAAAGCCGCCCATCACGCGTTCTCCAGCTTCTCGATACGGTAATTCTCGATCACCATATTGGCGAGCAGTTTGCGGCACATATCATCCAGCGCGGCGTCGCTGGTGTCGTCAGCCACATCCAGCTCGATCAGGCGACCGGCGCGGACATCATTGACGCCAGCAAAACCCAGCCCTTCCAGCGCGTGATGAATGGCGCGGCCCTGCGGGTCGAGCACACCGGGCTTCAGGCTGACATGGACATGGACTTTCATCGGCGGTGCCTTTCGCGCGAAATCTGGGTAAGACTCGGGCGCAGCCTATGCCGCCGGGCGCGGCGCAGGGCAAGTCTATGGTGCGGCTATTCCCCCGCGGGACGGGGCAGAACCACCACCTCTACCACCCCGTCCGGGTCCAGATATTGCTGCGCCGCAGCCTGAATTTCTTCCGGAGTGATCGCTTCATACAGGCCGCGCAGCGACAGGAAGCGGTCAATCCGATAGCTTTCGCTTTGCGCCCGATCGACCAGCGCCAGCCATCCGCCATTGCTTTTCAGGGCGTTGTCATAGCTTTCCAGCACCGGGCGACGCGCGCGTTCGAGCATGTCTGCATCAATCGGCGTATCGCGCAGGCCCATGATCGCGGCGCGGATCGCCTCAGCCGTTGGCTCGACATCGCCGACATCGACGGAGGCAGAAATGTTGAATGTGCCGTAATCGCGCCAGATGCGCGACATGGAGCTGGCAGCACCGGGCGAATAGGCCTTGCCCAGATTTTCGCGCAGCACATCGGTCAGGATCAGCCGCACAACCCGCTCCAGCAGTTCCAGCCGAGCCACTTCGCGCAGGTCGCGATCATCATCGGTCGGCCAGAGCAAGGTCAGCAGGGCCTGATCAGCTTCCCCGTCATGATAGATGATATGGCGACCGCGCTCTGCGGTGAAGCTGCGCTGGCGTGCCTCTTCACGCGGGAGGAAGTCCGCTTCGCGGGCAGGCAGGGCGCCAAAGCTCGCGCCAACCAGAGCGATGGCCTGATCCTCATCCAGATCACCGACCAGCCCGATTTCGATCGCGCCACTGGCCAGACGGCCACCAATCACATCTTTGAGCTGAGCGAAATCAAGCGCGTCAAAGGCCTCTTTGGAAGCCAGGCTGAAGCGCGGATCATTGTCAGACAGGATCGCCCCCAGCGCATTGCCCAGCGCCTTGCCCGGCGTTGCGTCCTTGCTGGCGAAGAAATTGGCGACTGAGCGGCGGAAGCGGACTTCGCCCTGTTTGCGATAGCCGGGATCGGTGATGCCCGCTGTTGCAAGCTGCAATTGCAGTTCCAGATCGCGCGGCGTGGTGGTGCCGGACATGGTGAAGACATCGCCGCTGGTCGTGATGTCATAGCCCACGCTGCGTCCGGCAAGGATAGTCGCCAGCTCGTCTTGCGTATGCTGGCCAAGGCCGCCCGCCGGCAGCATGGAGAGCATCGCTGTCGCCAGCGGATTTTCCCGCGTGTCGAGCAGGCTCCCGCCATCAATCTGCACCCGGTAGCGGACCCGGTCCTGTTCCAGATCGGTGCGCTTCAGATTGAGCCGCACCCCGTTGGCAAAGCGGATTGTGCGAATGCCCAACCGGCTATCCACCCGGTCTTCCACCACAGTGCCGGGGGTCCCGAAATCCGTATAGGCGAAGGGGATGGCGGTGGTTTCTGCCAGAGGTTCGATGGGGATCGCCATCGCTTCTGCCAGACTTGCCCGCAGTGTATCTTCCCCGCCATCCGGCTGGTTGCGACCGCGGAAGCGGATCAGCGGATTGTCCAGCGGATGCGCATCAGCGCGCAGGGCCGCCAATATGGCAGCAGGCGTAATATAGGGGGCAAAGGCGTTGAACCGCTTCAGCGAATTGGCGGCGGTGCCGGGCACAGTGCCATCATCGAGCAGCGAAAACACATCTTCCGCCCGGCTGCCATTGCTGCGCGTTGTTTCGCCGCTGGCGGCATTTTCCTGCCCGGTGCGAATATTGGCGATCTGTTCCGCCACTTCGGCATCGGTAAAGCCATAGGTCATCGCCCGCCGCCAGACGGGGATTGCGGCCAGCATGCCTGCGCGCCATTCATTGTCGGGCGTGTCGATGATCAGATTGGTGGTGCGCCCGACCTTGAACACATCGCCCGTGCCAAAACCGGCGCTGCGAAAGGGCGGGGCATCGCTGCGGGCAAGCGCGGCAAAGCGGCGATTTATGATGGAATAGCCAATCGTCGCCAGCAGCCTCTGCCGCCGTACTGCTGCGCTGTCAGGCTGGTCGATATAGGGCAAATGGCGCGAGAGCTGGATGCGCTCTGTCAGAGCAGGGTCGAGATGAATATCGACCTCTCCGGCGCGGTCCGGATCAACCGGGCCAGCATCAGGCTCTGGCGGCATGGGCGCTGCGTTCCAGCTGGCAAAATGTTTGCGGATCGCCGCTTCCACCAATGCCGGATCGAAGTCTCCCACCACCACCACCACCGCATTGGCGGGGACATATTCGCGCTTGTAATAGCCACGAATATCCGCCGCGCTGGCATTTTGCAGCACCTCTTCCAGCCCGATAGGCAGGCGCTGGCCATAGCGGGCATTGGGGGTTAGGAAAGCGATCCGGTCTTCCGTTTCCGTCAGCGAGTAATTGCGCCGGTCACGCCGTTCGGCCAGCAAAACCCCGCGTTCGCGATCGACCGCATCGGGTGCGATGGTCAGTTCGCTGGCGGTTTCACGCATCAGCATCAGCGCAATATCCAGCAGTTCCGGCGTGTTGCGCGGCAGGTCCAGCTTGTAAGTGGTGGCGGTAAAGCCGGTGCTGGCATTAGTGTCTGCGCCAAAGGCCAGCCCTTCGCGCTCCAGAAGCTTGATCATTTCCCCTTCGGGCACACGGGCGGAGCCGTTGAACGCCATATGTTCGAGGAAATGGGCAAGGCCGCGCTCATTCTCGCGCTCTTCCAGCGAACCGGAATTGATCCGCAGCCGCACCAGCGCGGTTCCCTGCGGCGTGGCATTGTGGCGAATGGCATAGCGCATGCCATTATCCAGCTCGCCAAAAATCCATGCCGGATCGAGCGGGATATCGCTCTTCTCGAACCCCCAGTCCGGTGCGGCGGCAGGAGCGGCCTTGGCAGGAGCCTCTGCCTGTTGCGCCAGAGCGGGCAAGGGCAGGGTGATCAGGAAAAGCGGGAGCAGGGAGCGGAGTGTCATTGGCATCATGGCTGCCCTAACCGGGCCAGTATGGCAAGGTGATGAACGCGCCTATTTCACGCCAGCGCGTTCCTGCGCATAGGCAGCGGGATCATCCACCCCTTCACGGATCAGGGTATATTTGGTGGGAAAGGGGAAAGTGCCCACGCGCACATCCAGATTGCCATCCTTGCGCAGCTTCATCACTGATTTGCCCTGCAGCAATATGTCGCGTCCGTCAAAGATGCCGGGGCCGGTGCGGCGCATATCCTTGACCACCACCTGATCCGAATAGACGCGGGTGACCACCAGATGGATCCAGCTATCGACGGCAAAGGCGCGTCCGCGCTCTATGCGGATGCGCTTCTTGTTGGTTGAGAGTGTCCAGACACCATCAATCGCCAGCGCCTCTCCGGCGGGCACATCATAGCGCCCCGGTAGCCCGCTCAGCCCCAGCAGGCCGGGATTGCCCTTGCGCAATTTGCCGCCCAGCCGCACTGGATCGAGCAATTGTGCGACATTCTGCTCGGCCAGTGCGGTAAAGGCGCCTTGGGGCTGGTCGTTCAGATAGGCGCGATAACCAGCGACCGTATCGAGTTTCAGCGCGGCTTCCCACGCCATCAGATCGGCATCCTTGTTCTCCGGCCCGTCGCTGGTCGGGATCATTGCCGGACCGGCCGAAGGCGTGCCGACAAGGTAAATCGCGCGGCCAGTGATTGATGCGGAGATGAACGGGCGCTGCTCGCCCTCGGTCGCGGTCAGCACATCGTCGCGGACCATCCCGCCGAGCATCTGCACCGGCAGTCCCGGCTGCAAAATGCGCCGCGCAAGCGAAGTGGCGAAAGGCGAATTGTCGCCTTCCCCGTCATAGGCAACCATGCCCGGCGCAGCGGCGTAGATGACCAGCACATCATCCACCTCAATCGGCGCGAGGCCGCGTGTCACAGCGCGGGTAGTGCCTTTCCAGTCAACCGTGAAAGGGTTGTTGCGGCAGGCATCCAGCACGGCAATGCGCAGTTGCGCCCCATCCAGCGCATCCATTGCAAGGTCGAGGTCGATGGCTTCATAGGCAAGGTCATCGACGGAGTTGAGCTTGGCATCCGTTGGGACCAGCCAGTTGCGCCCCTTGGCCTCAATCCCGTGTCCGGCGTAATAAATCAGGGCTGCCTCCGCCCCGCGCGCCTCGTCACGAAACTGGCGCAGACGGGCGAGGAATTGGTCAAACGGCAGGTCACGCGCAATTTGGACTGTTTCGAACCCGGCCTCGCGCAGGGAAGCAGCAACCAGTTCGCCATCGCGGGGCGGGTTATCCAGTGAGCTGGCGGTCTGATACTCGCCATTAGCAATGACCAGCGCGACACGCTTCGCCTGCGCCGACTGCCCCCAGCCAAGGGCCAGGCAAAGGCCCGCAAAGATCAGGCAGAAACGCAGCATCACACCCCTTTCAGGGAGCGAGACTAAGCCAAGCAACGGCCGCGCACAATGGCGGCATGCAAATGCTTACTTCTTCGGCTTGACCGGCGTTCCGCGCAGCTTGGTGCGGTGGCTGTTGAGGTCGAACACTTCGCCGGGGCCGCTGTTTTCGCCATCGAGCAGGCCGAGGCGGCGGGCGACTTCCTGATAGGCTTCTTCTTCCCCGCCCAGATCGCGCCGGAAGCGGTCCTTGTCCAGCTTTTCGCCGGTTTTCATGTCCCACAGGCGGCAGCCATCAGGGCTGATCTCGTCAGCCAGGATGATGCGGCTGTAATCGCCATCAAAGATGCGGCCAAATTCCAGCTTGAAATCGACCAGACGGATGTCGATCGCACTGAACATGCCGCTCATGAAATCGTTGATGCGGATCGCCATGGCAGCAATGTCCTGCATCTCTTCCGGGCCGGCCCAGTTGAAGGCGGCGATGTGTTCTTCCGCGATCAGCGGGTCGCCCAGCGCATCGTCCTTGTAATAATATTCGATCAGCGTGTGCGGCAGCGGCTCGCCTTCTTCCAGCCCCAGCCGCTTGCAGATTGAACCGGCAGCGATGTTGCGCACCACCACTTCGATCGGCACGATTTCAACCTGGCGCACCAGCTGTTCACGCATGTTGAGGCGGCGGATGAAATGGGTGGGAATGCCGATATGGCTGAGCCGCGTGAAGACATATTCGCTGATGCGATTGTTGATCACGCCCTTGCCGTTGATCGTGCCCTTTTTCTCGGCATTGAAGGCAGTCGCATCATCCTTGAAATACTGGATCAGCGTGCCCGGTTCGGGGCCTTCATAGAGAATCTTGGCCTTGCCTTCGTAGATCTGGCGGCGACGGGACATGGGCATTCCTTGGCGAGAATGGTCAAAAACACTGCGCCCCGGCGGACGAAGCGAGGATTCGCAACGCGGAGCCGGGGCGCTTTCGCCGCCCATACAGGTGAGGGGCAGGAAAAGCAATTGCCGGGCGCAAGCGCCCTTTCTAGGGTGCGGACTGAAACAGGGAGTATGCCAGAATGAGCCGCCAGCAATCTGTCGAACTACTGACACGTTATTATGCCGCGTTCAATGCGCAGGACTGGGACGGGATGCTGGCCTGTCTGGCCGAAGACGTCGCGCATCATGTGAATGAAGGGCAGGTGCGGCGCGGCAAGGCGCAATTTGGCGCATTCCTCGCCCATATGGACCGCTGCTATGCCGAGCAGCTGGCAGACATCGTCGTGATGGCTAATGAAGATGGCGGCCGCGCATCGGCAGAGTTCACTGTTCACGGCACCTACAAGGAAACCGATCCGGGTCTGCCGGAGGCGTGCGGACAGAGCTATGTCCTGCCCGCCGGAACCTTCGCAACCATCGACAACGGGCTGATTGCCCGCATCACGACCTATTACAATCTTGCCGACTGGACGCGCCAGGTCTCTGCATGAGCGAAGCGGTCACGATAAGGCGGCTGCACGGGGCGGAGCTGGAGGCCGCGCTCCCGGCGCTGGCTGAGCTGCGCATCACGGTGTTCGCAGACTGGCCCTATCTCTATGATGGCGATCTTGCCTATGAGCAGGATTATCTCCGCGAATTTGCGGCGGAGCCAGGCAGCGTGCTGATGGCGGCGATGCGGGGGCAGCGGCTGGTGGGTGCGGCCACGGCTTCGCCCATGGCAAGGCAAAAGGCAGAATTTCGCGCGCCTTTTGAATCGCTTGGCTTCGATAGTTCGCGGCTGTTCTATTTCGGTGAAAGCGTGCTGCTGAAGACATTTCGCGGGCATGGCATCGGTCATGGCTTCTTCGACCAGCGTGAAGCCGCTGCGCGCGAAGCGGGGGCGAGCCATGCGAGCTTTTGTGCGGTTGTACGCCCTGATGACCACCCCGATCGCCCCGCCGATTACCGCCCGCTTGACGCCTTCTGGCGCGGGCGCGGATACGAGAAGGTCGATGGGCTGATGACCAGCTTCGCCTGGAAAGACCGGGGCGAGACGCAAGAAAGCAAGCACCCGATGCAGTTCTGGATGCGCGCTCTCTAATGGACCGTGCGGGGTTCTTCGGGCTCCTCCACCGCAGGCACGTGCTTGTCTTTCAAATGGTCAATCAGGCGGCCCAGAGTGGCCCGCTGGACCAGCACTGAGAACAGCACTGCCGCAAAGGTTGCCGCCAACAGCAATTCGCGCACCGGCCCGGCAGGCAGGGACAGGGCGAGCGCAATCGAAATCCCGCCGCGCAAACCGCCCCACCACAACACCCGGCCTGCGCCCTTCATATTGAGCGACGCGCTGCGGACCAGCTTGGTTGAAACGCCCACCGCCACAGCCCGCGTCGCCAGTGTTATCGCGATTGCGCCAATGCCCAGCGCCAGATGCGGCACGCCCGGCACCAGCGCGATCAGTTCCAGCCCGATCAGCAGGAACAATATGGAATTGAGCATTTCGTCCACCAGTTCCCAGAATTTGATGACATAATCGCGCGTGGTGTCGCTCATCGCGAAGCTGACGCCGTGATTGCCAATCAGCAACCCGGCCACCGCCATGGCCAGCGGACCGGAGAGATGGAAGGCGGAACATAGCGAGTAGCCACCCATCACGATGGCCAGCGTTATCAGCACTTCCAGCGCATAGTCATCCATGCTGGCCAGTGCGCGATAGCCGATCCAGCCAAATACCAGCCCGACAATCACCCCGCCTCCAGCTTCCACTGCGAACAGCCGCGCCCCTTCGCTGAAGGAGAAATCCGCGCCCGTGACCGCAGCGCCAAGCAGAATGGTGAAGACCACGATGCCTACGCCATCATTGAAGAGGCTTTCCCCGGCCACAGCGGACTGGAGGCTGGCAGGCACGGCCTCTTCCTTCAGCACGCCGAGCACGGACACCGGATCGGTCGGAGCGATCAGCGCGCCAAAGACGAAGTACCAGATCGGCTGTACCGGCAGCGCAAGCAAGGCACCCAGACCCCACATGGCAAGCCCGGTCAGCACGGTGGAGACTATCACCCCGACGGTAGAGAGCATCAGCACCGGCAGCCAGCTGGCCTTGAGCCGTTCCAGATCGACATGCAGCGCGCCGGCAAACAGCAGGAAGCTGAGCATGCCCTGCAGCAGCGTGTCGGTGAAATTGAGCCGGGTGAGGAAATTCGCCACCTTGTCATCCAGCACGATGCCGGGAATGAAAAAGTCGGCAACCATCAGCCCCAGGGCAGCCAGCGCGCCCATCACGGTCAGGCCGATGACATGTGGCAGCCGGATGAAATGATGATTGGCCCAGCCAAGCAAGGCGGCCGCGACCACCAACAAGGAGGCCATGTCGAAATCGGAAAGGGTGTGGCTGGCTGTTTCGTGCATGGACAGGGAGATAGCGGGGCAGGGTCACTCTCGCCAGCCCTGCTTGCGCCTTGTCCGCCCTTGCGCCACACGACGCGGATGAACGTCGCCGGTTTCCCCTGCCATTATCACCATTCGGGGCTGCGCTTTGCCAGCATGCTTGAACTGCCTGAATGGTCAGGCTTTGCCTGTGATGATGCGGGGCAGGTGGACGTTTCCATCTTGTTCGACCCACACGGCCAGCCAGCAGGCCCGCCTGACTATGCACCCGAATATAGCAACGGCGCGCTGCGCTTTGCCATTCCCGAAACAGGGTGCTGGACAATCCGGGAGGGACGGGAAATTGCCGTCGTCCCGGTTGCTGGCGCGCAGGAACGCGAATTGCGGCTTTTCACGCTGGGATCAGCCTGGGGCGCGCTCGGCTATCAACGCGGCTTTGCCATGCTCCATGGCAGTGCAGTGAAGCTGGAGCAGGGCGCATTGCTGTTTTGCGGCGATCAGGGGCACGGCAAGTCGACCATGGCGGCTGCGATGCAGGCGCGTGGCCATGGCTTGCTGGCCGATGATCTTAGCCGGGTCGATGCGCCAGCCGCCGGGGGCAAGGCCATGCTGCATCCCACGGCCACGCGCGTAAAATTATGGGACAGCGCGATTGCGCAACTTGGGTTGCAAGACCGGCCGCGCGAGCAGGATCATTTCCGCGATGCGAAGTTCCATTTGCCGCTGGACGGCGGAATTCCGCCGACCGATCCTGTCCCGCTGGCCGGGGCGATGGTGCTTGAATGGGGCGAGGATATCGTGGTGGAGCGCCTTTCCGGCAGCGCAGCCGTGACCGCGCTGATGCAGGCGACCATGTATCGCAAGGCTTTCCTGCAAGCGATGGAACTGCTGACGGCGCAATTGGCCATGATAGCGAGGATTGCGTCCGCTACGCCCGTCTGGCGGCTTACACGCCCGCGCGATTTCACCCGGCTGGAAGAAGTATGCGCGCGGGTTGAAGGCTGCCTCAGGGCATAGGCAGCATACCCCAGTTGAGCAATTGCTTGTTGACGAAGCGCGGTCGCCACTCTTCCGGGATCAGGTGATCGCGCGTCGCACGCCAGCGTTCAATGCTGGACAGGCCGGACCCGTTGGCAGAGCCAAAATCCGCCTGCACTTTGGCCCGGTCGAGATCGCCCAGCTTGCCCCAATGCATCGAATACTGGATCGAGTGCGCTTCCA
Organism: Sphingomonadaceae bacterium; assembly: GCA_020446665.1. Lineage (GTDB taxonomy): Bacteria > Pseudomonadota > Alphaproteobacteria > Sphingomonadales > Sphingomonadaceae > JACXVD01. Next base: position 5,051 of record JAGREF010000326.1, on the reverse strand, counting down.
GCGTTTCCCGCACTGCTTTTGCGCCGGCCGGCAGGGTGGTCGCCAATTGCATATAGGCGGGCGCGAGTGCCTGTTTGATCGGGTCACTGCTGGAAGCCGCCTCAGCCGCCAGCAGCTTGCAGATCAGCGGTGACAGCCCGTCAATCTCGATTACGGTGTTTTCGACAAACCGGGTGAAGGCCAGCGTCCCGGCCGGCTGTGAGACAAAGCGCAAGGTGAAAACGAAGGATGGCGGCAAATGCGCCACCGCCTCGCAGATGGCCGTTACCGCGCGGCTCGTCGCCTGACTGGGGATCGCGAATGAAGCATTATACAGTGCCCCGGCCATGTCTCCGGTAATTTCATCCGCGTGCAAGCTGGCCCAGTTAAGGGCCGGGACAGCCGGGCTGTCCGGATCAAAAGGCCCCTTTGGCGGGCCGAAACAGGCGAGCGAGCCGTAATGGGAAAAGGCGGAGGTGTTGTCGTCAAACACAGCTCGCAGCGCCTGCTCGATCGGATCGGTCAAACCCTTTGCCGTGCTGGATGGCCGCAGCTCCGTGATCGAACCGATGGCATCTCCGACATGGCAGGCATTTGCCGTGCCGGACAATGTTTTGCGCTTTGTCCGGAACAGGAAACTGTGCAGCGCCGGGGAGGTAAACGGCCCGTGTGGATCGAGGGTCAGTTCGTAGAAATAGGGTTTTCTGGCGCATCCGGCCCATTCAGCAATGTCTGGAAATTTGCCGTCGTCCAGCAATTTGAGCCAGTCCTTGTCAATCACCTGAGCGATCCGCAGCGGCGCGTGAAGGACATCGGGGGTCATCTTCAAAGCAACGCCATTGATGATCCCCATGGCACCCAGATGGATGAGGGCATTCTGGATATGCTCATTATCTCTCACCAGGATGGGCGCCACACCATCGATCGACAAAGCGGCCAGGCCGGCATCATTGAGCACGGGCTTGTCCTCTGGCTCGATCCAGACATGCCGCCCCGGTGCAACCACCAGATGCATGCCCAGGACAGAATCCTGCAATCCACCAAAACCTATTCGCGAGCCGTGGCTGGCTGTTGCGATCCCCCCCGCGACTGTCAGCCCCAAATGGGTCCCGCTGGTTTCCACGGTCACTTTGCGCGGCTGGAGTTGCCCCCAATTGACCAGTTCGCGCAGCCTTGTCCCGCCGCTCGCCATCGCCACCATTCCGGCATCCAGCCCGGCCTCGGGATCGAGATATTGCGGGTCGAGAATTCCGATGCCAGACAGGCCCTCGCAGAGCAGCTGCGAAAACTCCGTGCCGATCAACTCGCTAAAACTCCAGCCGCGCCCGACCAGCCCGATCATCGGGATTTCCGCGACCCGGAACCTTTTCATGAATTCCGGGTCATTGTTGTCATCCGTTGTGCGGGGTTCCGCTCCGGTCGGCCCCTTTGGCGGTCTTGCCAGCAAGTCCTGGAATTTCTCAAGATGGCTGAACAGGGTTCGGCCGGTAGCAACGAAGCGTGCGATCCCGCTGGCATCGTTGACTTCTGAAGCGTGGAACCGCCCCAACGACTTGATAACCAGATGCGGGATTGGCTGCGATGTATAGCGCTGGGACAGGGTGAGGTGGTAATTCGACCAGCAGGCGAGGTTGTCATAGCTGATGCTAGGCACAGGCTGGTTTCCTTCAATTATCGGCAGTGCCGGGCGTTGAGGCAGGGGGCTGCAACATGTCCGGTTCCTTCGGCTTGTCGATCACGATCCAGCCATGATCTGTGAAATTGGTGTATTTCCAACGGCCCCAGCGGACGAGGCAGCGCATGAAGCGCGGGTCAAACACCATCCCGCCACCGGCATGGCCGCAGGTTCCGTCTTCACCGTCACTGGCGTGGGGGTCTCGCTTGGGCCAGACTGTCTCGCCGTAATCTTGCGGCGTGTTATAGCCATCGGCGGTGGCCAGCAGGATCGCCCTGTCCGGGTAGATTTGCCGGATAAGGGCAATGGAGCCAACTTCGTTCTGGTTGACAATTGTCGAATAGGAACGCCCGGCAATGCGCAGGATGTCGGGCCGCGCATCGACATTGGCTATGCTGTCAACCTTATGGTCAGGGGCGACCACGGTCGGGCCATTGCGAATGATGTAAACCTGCGGCGTCGGGGCAGCAGCTCCATCCTTTTTCCTGATAGAGGCCGCCGCATCCCTGCTGGAGCGCCCGACCAGTGCGGCGAAGACAGAGGACCGGACCCCGCCATCGGTATAGGCCTTGCCGTCGATCCGGACCGGGCTCAACTGGGCTGGGACAGAGGCCGATGCCAAGGCAATCCCTGCAACGCATTGGGCCAGGTTCTGGTTCTGCTCTCCATCGCTCCAGCCGACGGTTCTTTTGTGCTCCCTGACCATCCGGGTAATGTTCACGATACGCAAATCGCCAGAGCTGGCCTCCATCATGCCGATCAGCAGCAAGGGTGCATTATCGCGCCCCAAGGCCTGCAACATGGAGCATTTGCCCCCCTCGGCTGACGGACATAGCTTGCTTTCTACCAGTGCACGCAGGGGGCGGGTGTCATACAGCGAGCCGGTCTGGCTCGCCCGCCAGTATTAGCGTTCGTTGGCCAGTTCGGATTGTTGCTGGATGGCATAGGTGTCTGCCATGTCGTCGATCCTGCCAGAGGCGACAAACAGGCCCTGCAAGGCACCGGTGCTGATCCCGGTAACGGCGGCAAGCCGGGGCATCGGGGCATCGCTGTCATGGCTCCAGGCCTGCATGAACCCAGCGCCAAAGGCACCCCAGCCACCTCCGCCGGACAGCAACAACATCGCCGGGGCAGCATCGGGATCGCGCAGATTTTCGTTATCCGCGCTTTCAACAAGTGCCTGCGCCAAGACCTGCTGCAAGTCCGGTTTCAGGCTGGCTTCTCCGCCAAATCCGTGCGTATCAGGCTCCCGGTCATGGAAATCCTGGCCTGCATCGCGGCGGATCGCAGCAAACAGGGGCGTGTCCGGATATGTCGAGGCATAGGTTTCCAGCCGTCCGCCACAGCCGAAATCATGCGGCGTGGCCTTGAGCGTGATACAGCCGCTGACGGGAAGGGCCAGCGCAGTGGCCAGCAGTGCCGTTGCAAGATTTTTCACCGATTATCCTCTGTCGAGTCTGCAAATATGTAGGCCAGAGAGCATTTGCCGCGTCCCAAAATCGTGAAAAGGTTTGAATTTGCCCACGGTTAAGCGATAATTGTTCTCAACAAGGGGGCAATGATTTGGTCAGCGGGGGGCGCTACAGGCTGGATCTGGTTGGGCCATTCGGGCTGTTCGGCCCTGATGGCCGGCGGATTGAAATTTCCAGCCGCAAATCCGTTGCATTGCTCGCCTTGCTGGCCACCGCGCCGGGTGGGAGGCATTCGCGCGAATATCTGCGCAGCATGTTGTGGGGCGAAAGTGATGGCAAACGGGCACAGGCCAGTTTGCGGCGGGAAGTGTCCAATCTTGCCAAGATATTGGCCCGGCAGGGCGCTGGCCACTTGCTGGTGCCGGAAATGCAGCGGATCAATCTGGAAATTTCGCTGATTGATGTGGATGTGTTCGCGCTCGGCATCGGGCCGGGCAGGCATTCGGCTGCTGGCATTTTCCTCGAAGGGATTGATATCCCCAATGCGGAAGAGTTCGAGGATTGGCTGCGGGATGAGCGGACCCGCGTTGAAGAGCTGATCCTGGCAGAACAGAAAGAGGGGCCAGCCCAGCCGCCCGACCTGGAAGAGACCTATGGCGGCACCATGCCCAGTGCGGCCGCTTTGCGGCTTGAGGATGCTCCCTCGCTCCCGCCCAAACCATCCTTGGTGATAGTGCCATTCAGGGTCTCGGGTGACGGGGCTGGCGATTGGCTGGGCCATGCGCTCGCGGATGAGCTGGAAAAGCTGGTGAGCCAATTTCCGCAGATATTCGTGGGTTCGGGCAATTCCGCCCGGATGCTGGCCGAGCAGGGGCATACTGCTGCCCGCATATGTCAGGAACTGGGCGTTTCCTACCTCGTCGAAGGTCGTATCATCTGCAGCGGTGAGCGCATTCGCGTGAGTTTCAGTCTGGTTGAAGGCAGCAGCGGTGAACAGGTCTGGAGCGATGCACTGGAACGGCGCAGCGATGATTTGTGGTCGGTGCAGGAAGAGATTGCCCACAAGGTCGCACCCCGCATCTGGAGCAAGCTGGACCGCAGCGAACGGGATCGCAGCCTGCGCCGGTCAGCTCCGCCGCAAGGGGGCTATGAACTCTATTGGCGCGCCAATGCCTTGTTCCGCAGCTGGGAAGCGGATGCGGTGTTCGAAGCGTCACAGCTGGTGGATCGGCTGGCCAGAGACAATCCGACCTGCCCCTGGGCAGCGTCGCTGGCTGCTTATTGTCATTCCGTGACTTACCTGATGCACTACACGCCAGATCGGCAGGCCGCCTTGCGCCGGGCAAGCAGCTATTGCCAATCAGCAATCCTGTACGGCGCGGATAATGTGGAGGCGCTGGGATATTGTGCCGGCACGATCATCAATATCGGTGGAGATATCGGCAAGGCAGACCGGCTGGTTACCCGCGCTCTCCACATTCTTCCTGCTTTCCAGCCGATCCTTTTCTGGGGTGGCTGGGTGGATATCGTAAGCGGCAATGCGGAGCGCGCGCATGAGCGCTTCACGCTGGCTCTGCGGCTCAACCCGGCCAGCGGCGCCCGTGCGCAGACATTATGCGGGATCGGCTTTGCCGAGTTGCTGATGGATCGAGCAGCCGACGCAATGCATTTTTTCAGTGATGCACATACTGAAGAGCCGAGCTTTCCCATCACCCGGATAGGGTTGTTGCTGGCTGCCCGCATGAGCGGGCGGGGCGAGGGCGCCATGCAGGCCGGGACGGGCGATATGGAGTTGCCCCGGCAAACTGGTGATTTCCTCAAACTCTTCCGTCGAGAGAAAGACCAGGCAAGGCTGCTCACCATGCTGACAGGCAATCTCCAAGGGGCGTGAATTCCCCTTTCACGCAATTGGGACGCGCGAATCATAGCATTCACCCCGAACGCCAAACGGGGGATTGCAACCATGCGTGGAACCAGACTTTTCA
>JAGREF010000325.1 GCA_020446665.1 Sphingomonadaceae bacterium | reverse complement strand
TCGAAATAGAAATTCGGGTCGGGCGTGAGCTGGAAGGGTCGCCCCGACAGTCCGTAAAAATCGTCGAACATCGAATATCTCCAGCTTAGAAGTCGTAGCGGATGCCAACCAGCGCCGAGGCTGCTGCGATTTCTTCCGCCGACACGTCAGAGTCGAGGAAGTCATAAGCAACCGCTGCGCGGGCCGAGAGGCCGCGATAGATGTTGTGGCTGTATGCAGCCTGCGAACCGACAGCGAAGGCGCTGTCATCACTCAGGCCATTGGTGAAGTAATTGGCATAGGTGCCGAGCGAGAAGGACCCGCGGCGGCCGATCTTGCCATCCAGATTGACGGCACCCCAGAAGGTTTCATCAACCGCGCCATCGGCAGCGCCCAGCACTGTCCCCGCAGCAGCGATGAACTTGCGCCGGTCATAGCCTGCACCCACAGTCAGAGCCAGATTACCGGCCCGGCGGCTATAGGTGGCGGACACGCCGCGACCACGGAAAGTCGCCGAACGGATCGAGCCCAGCACACCATTAAGGCAGCCGCCGCCATCCGCGCTGTTCACACAGCCGGTGACATCGCCATTGATCGCATTGCGGCTGGCGGTGAAATCGGTCGACAATCCGGCCAGCGAATTGTTGAGCTGGCCACCAAAGCCGCTGATCCCGTCATAGACAGAGATGTTGAGAGCGCTGCGATCATTCGGTGCCCAGGCAAAGCTGCCATAATAGGTCGTGGAATCGTAACGCTTGCCCACATGCGCTTCTAGGGCCGTGCGGCTGGACGGACGCCAGACAACGCCGACATCCCAGATCAGGCCCGACACATCATAGGAAAGCTGCCGTGCAGAGGCCTTGTCTGTTACCAGACGACCATCCGTGCCGATCACCGGATCGCCATTCACATCGCGCAGCGCATCCCGGTTGGACACTTGCACATCTTCATAGCCGACACCGCCGACCACAGAGATGCTCTGCGTCACAGGCACCGTCACGTCACCGCGCACATGCATGTCACGCACACGCTGGTCGAGCGTGCCGCTGTCTTCCTGATAGAAGCCAGCGCCCACACCCACACCAACCGGCAGGGGCTCACCCGGACGGGTGGCCAGATGGACATTGGCCGAATGGGTTATGCTGTCATCAAACACATCGACCGGCGCGCCGCCGGGAGCGGTGACAAAAGCATCGGGCGCTTCAACGCGCGTATAGCCCAGCCGGTAATTCGCGTTCGCTTCCACATCACCCAGCCGCGTATGCACATTGGGGCCGACATAGCCGGAGTAGATATTGCTTTCCGAATCGCCCTGCCGCAGCGAGCTGAGCGTGGTGCTGCCCGTGCCGTCAACGGTCGTGCGGGCCGCCAGGGCGCCTGCTTCAACTGTCACCGCCTGCGGGATGATAGAGGCATAGCCGCGCGCCACGCCGCTGATCGTATCGCTGTCACTGGCATTATTGCCCCAGCCCAAATTGCGTTCGTAGCGGACCGAGACGGAGGCGCCATTATTGCGCCCCTGCACGCTCGCATCCACGCCCGCTGCGACCTGGGTATAGGTTACGGTGTCATCACCGGGTGACAGCTCCATCACGCCAACCTGCGAGACCTCGATATAGGGATCGATCGACACGCCGCGCTGGCCGCTACCGCCGCTGGCAGAACCGCCGCTGCCGCGATCGCCGGATTCGTACCCGTCATCGCCGCCCCCGGTGACATCGTCACCCCAGGACTGTGCCAGCACCGGGCTGGACAGGTTCAGTGCACCAAGCGCACAGGCAGAAAGGAAAATGTGCTTTTTCATGGGATTATCCCCCGTAGCCGTAATAGGAGCCAAAGCGGCGCCCACTGGGGCTGAAATGCGCTGCATTGAGCAGCAGTTTGATATCCGGGCAGGCAGACAGCAGCTGATAGGCATCTTCCAGCGCGCTCTGTCCGGTCTTGTCGGCGCGGGCGACCAGCACTGCCTGACCAACATGTTTGGCCAGTTCCGCCGCCGGAGAGGCGGCCAGCGCTGGCGGCGTATCGAAAATGACAATCCGGTGCGGCGCGCCCATGGTCAGCCGATCCAGCATCTCGCTGGTCCGGCTGCTGGAAAGATATTCGCTGTCGGAATTGGTCTGCGTGCCGGCTGGCAGCACCCACAGGCCCGGAATATCCGTGCCCATCACCAGATCTTCCACCTTCAGCGACGGATCGGCCAGCGCATCCATGAAGCCCGGCCCCTTGGGCAGGCCCAGCGCGGACAGGATGGAAGGCTTGGCGAAATCGGCATCCACCAGCAGAACTTCGCTGTCCCGTTCCCCGGCCATGGAAATGGCGAGGTTGGTCGAACAGAAAGTCTTGCCTTCGCCCGGCAGCGGAGAACAGACCAACACCCGGCGCGAGGCCGCAGTGCCAGCCTTGCGGGCCGCGCTGATCAGCTGACGCTTCACAATGCGGAATTCCTCCAGCAGCCCGGTCACGCTGGCTTCCGGAACGATCATCCCCTGTTCGCGCAGATGGGCGCGATCAACCACATGCTTCTTGCCGGTGAATTCAACCGGATCGAAGCCCTGGCTGAGCATGATTTCAGACGGCGGAACCGTGGCAGGCAATGATGCCTGCTCGCTGGCGCTGGTGGCAGCGACCGCCGGAAGCTGCGCGGGAGTTTCCTCGGCGACAACTTCTGCCGGGGCCTTTTGCGCAGGCTTGGCAGGGGGTTCAGCCTGTTTGCGTTCAACCTTCTTCGCCCGCTTCATCGGCGGTTCGTCAAGGTTCTTCGGCACTGGCGCGACCCGCGACAGATCGAAGCCAAAGGCCCCGCTGGCGCGTTCCAGCAGCGAACTGCTATCCTTCTCGGGCTCAGCACCTGGGAGCGGGATTTTGCTATGTTCGGTCATGCTACTCTCCTCACGCCACCATGCCGCGCTGGATGAACTCCACCGCCAGCAGGACTATGAACAACCCGCACAAGGCGGCCGTACCGGCGAAGAACATCCGCATCCGCTTGGCTCGCACAATGCGATCCGCATCGCTGAAGGTCTGGGAAATCGCCCCCAGCACAGGCAGGCCCATGGATTTCTCCAACGCTGCCGTGGTGGCGAAGGTTGACCGCAAATGGCCGATGGCAAAGGCGATGCCCACGCCGATACCCAGCCCGGCAATCAACACCCCGGCCAGCAGCAGCGGGCGATTGGGTGCGGCCGGTGTGCGCGGCGTGGTAGGCGGATCGACCACTTCAAAGCGGACCGAGCTGCCATCAGCTTCGACATCCTTGCGCAGGCGCAATTCCTCGCGCTTTTGCAGCAGGTCTTCATATTTCTTCTTCAGCACTTCATAGTCGCGGCTGATCCGGTTGGCTTCCGCCGCTACAGCCGGTTCCTGCGCCTGATCGGCGGTCATCGCCATGATGTCAGACTGCAAGGCAGCGCTGCGTGCCTGGAGCGACTGGACCTTGGCCTGCCGCTCTGCCTTCATCGCAACCAGCGACGTATAGGCCGGGTTCGGCGAGCTGCCTGCCCCGGAAGGCTCGTTTGCAGCCTGGCGTTCCAGCAATTGAATCTGGCGCTGCAGGGCAATGATATCCGGGTGGCTGTCTGTAAGGCCGCGCGCCTGCATTGCAGCAAGCTGCCCGCGCGCCTGCGCCAGCGAAGCAGAGGCCCCGCCGCCGACACCCGGCGTACTGATCGAGCGCGGCGTTCCTGCCAGCTGCCCGTTGATCGCTGCCAGCGAGCTTTGCGCGGCAGCCAGATCAGCATCGACCCCGCGCAGTTCAGCACGCATTGTCGACAGCTTGCCGGAAATAGCGGCTGTGCCGCCAATCAGTTCGGGATATTCGGCCTCAAACGCCACGCGGCGCTGTTCGGCAGCTTCCAGTTCGGCCTTGCGGTCTTCCAGCTGCTGATCGAGGAAAACCAGCGTATCCGCCACTTCACCGCGATTGCCAGCGAGATTTTCTTCCCGGAAAATGTCGATCAGCTTTTCAACGACATCCTGCGCAAGCGCGGCATTTTCTGCATCCGACAGATCGCCCTTGCCCACCTTGGCCGTCAGTTCGAAGAGGTTGTCCTCTTCGCTCAGCACGGTGACATTCTTGCCCAGCCCTTCAATGGCATTATCCATGCCGCGCTGGTCAATAATGCCTTCGCCCAGCTTGGTAGAGCGAATCACCTTTTCCAGGTTGATCGTGCTGGTCAGCGTCTGGCGGACACGCTCAATCTCTTTCTTCTGGCTGCCGCCGGGAATGCCGGTGGTATCGCCCAGAACATCGTCGAGCTCGACATAGATGCGCGCCTTCGATTCATAGGCATTGGGGATCATGGCCACGGCCAGCCAGCCCAGCAGGCAGACACCCCATGCAGCCGCCAGCACGATCCAGCGACGATGCCAGATCGAGTAGGCTGCGGACCTGAGCTCTTCAAAAACTTCGTTCATGTGTTTTCGCCGATCCTCAGAACATGCTTTCGGGGATGATGATCACGTCGCCGGGCATCAGCATCACGTTTGCGCGGCTGTCGCCCTTGCGCAGCAGATCGCCCAGCTTCAGTGCATATTCGCGCTGACGGCCCAGCCTTTTGTCGAAACGGATCAGCTTAGCCCGGTTGCCTGCAGCGAATTCGGACAGGCCGCCCACTGCGATCATCGCGTCGAGCACAGTCATATTTGCACGATAGGGAATCGAAGCCGGCTTCTGCGTCGCGCCGATCACGCGGATCTGCTGCGTGGTCGCGGCAAATTTGGTCACGATCACGCTGACCAGCGGCTCTTCGATGAATTGCGACAGCTGCAGGCGGATATCCTCCTGCAGCATGGCCGGTGTCTTGCCGACAGCGGGCATATCCTGCACCAGCGGAATGGTAATGCGGCCATCCGGGCGAACCTGGATTTTCTCCGCACCCAGTTCGGGGTTCCGCCAGACATGGATGGTCAGCTCGTCCAGCGGGCCGATCACATATTCTTCGCCCGGTCCTTCCTGCATGGACACAAAAGTCGCAGGTGGCAGCTCGCCGCCGCCACTGGTGGCGCAGCCCGAAAGGCTCATCGCGGCCACGGCTGTACCGGCCAGAAGGGTCGAAAAACGGGTCTTAGGCATCACTGCGCATCCTTGCCTTGTTGCGGGCTACAATGCGCAAAGGAGGAGCTACCTGCCTTTCCGCACCCGCGGTTCAGGCATGCTTCCTCGCCAAAAAGGGTGAATATACCGTTAGCTAAACGACTTTTGGCGCAGCTTTCTGTGCGCCGTTCCCGATTTGGGACAGTGAGGGCTTAAAAGGTTAAACGAGTATTTCAGCCGCAGGCCCCTGCCCCAGAAAGGCAGCGGGGCTGGCGCTGGCGCCATAGGCTCCGGCGCAGAAAACTGCCACCAGATCGCCGATTTCAGCCTTGGGCATGAGCGCCTTGTCCGCCAGCCGGTCAAGCGGGGTGCACAGGCAGCCGACCACATTGACCTCTTCCGCAGGGGCGGAATCGAAATGGCTGGCAATCGCGACAGGATAATTGCGCCGCACCACTGTGCCGAAATTGCCAGAGGCTGCCAGCTGGTGATGCAACCCGCCATCGGTGATCAGATAGACCTCCCCATGGCTGGTCTTACGATCAACGATTCGCGTCAGATAAACGCCCGCTTCGCCCACAAGATAGCGGCCAAGTTCGATACAAAGTGCTGTTTCAACAAGATTTTCCGGCAGGTTTGCGAATCGCTCTTCCAGCGCCTCACCAACGCGGACCAGATCGAGCTGCTCATCGCCATTGAAATAGGGAATGCCGAATCCACCGC
>JAGREF010000324.1 GCA_020446665.1 Sphingomonadaceae bacterium | reverse complement strand
TGAGCGGGGCCATCAGGATGCGGTTGGGCGCGGTAATCGCGCCAAGGCGGATCGGCTGGAACAGGGCGTCGTGCATGGTCATGGCTCCTTACTTGCGGACAATTGCCACGCTGGCAACCGACGGGCTTTGGACAACCCGCAACTGTGTTTATGGGCAGATGGGATGGAGAGGGGCGATTCCAACCAGCCGCAATGGCTTTTTCTGCTGGCCTTGCTGGCAGGCAATTGTGCGCTGGCACTGGGGCCATGGTTTGTTCGGCTGGCGGATACGGGGCCGGTTTCCGCCGGATTCTGGCGGCTTGGCCTGGCGGTGCCGTTCCTGTTCCTGATTGCTCGCGGTACACGGCAACCCATGGCGCTGCACCCGGCCAAGCTGCGCTGGGCAGTGATTGCCGCCGGCGTTATTTTCGCCCTGGATATCGCCAGCTGGCATGTCGGGATCGAGAAAACCCGGCTCGCCAATGCCACGCTGTTCGGCAATTCGGGCAGTCTGGTGCTGATGGTGTGGGGCTTCGTACTGGTGCGCAGCTGGCCGCGCGGCAAGGAATGGCTCGCTATTCTGTGCGCGCTGGGCGGGGCGGGGATTTTGCTTGGCCGTTCGCTGGAGATTTCCGTAGAGACGCTGGTAGGCGACCTGTTCTGCCTGCTCGCGGGAATGTTCTACGCGGGCTATCTGCTGCTGCTGCAGGATGCGCGGCGCAGCCTTGGCGGGTGGAGCATTCTGGCCTGGTCAAGCGCGGCGAGCGCACCAGTGTTGCTCGCCATTGCCTTGCTGCGCGGGGAACCGGTCTGGCCAACAGACTGGACACCGGTGATCGCGCTGTTCATTTCCAGCCAGTTGGTTGGGCAGGGCCTGCTGGTTTTTGCGCTGCGTCACTTTCCGCCGCTGGTGATTGGCCTGGCCTTGCTCACTCAGCCCGCCGTGGCGAGCATGGCCGGATGGCTGGCTTTCGGCGAAGTGCTGGGGCCGATGGATATTCTCGGCATGGTGATGCTGGCATCAGCACTGGCGATCTCGCGCGCTACTCAGCCGAAAGCGCCATCGACCGGGCGGGGAACCACTGCTAGCTAGTTGCAAACGGAACTACGGAGAGCTTCCATGAACAAGTCTGTCCTCGCTGCCCTGTCTGCCGCATCGGCGCTGGCGCTGGCATCCTGTGCAACCATGCCGGCCGGTACAGGCGAGGCAACGGCGCAGGCACCAGCGATGAGCGCGGACGCCGCATTTGAAGATCTGGGCAATCGCTATCTCGCTGCGGTGGCAGAACTGAACCCGGTCTATGCCACGCAGATGGGCAATCATGCCTATGACAGCAAATTGCCCGATATTTCACCGGAAGGCCGGAAAAAGGCCAATAAGGTCACGCAGGGCTTTCTGGCGGCGCTGAAAACCATCCCCTTTGACCAGCTCAGCCCGGATAATCAGGTGGATTACCGCCTGCTGGAAAACGCGCTGAAATACAGCCTGTGGGCGGATGACGAGCTGCAGGAATGGGCGTGGAACCCGCAATATTACAACGATATCGCGTCCTATTCGCTCTATGGTCTGGTGGCGCGCGATTTCGCCCCCTGGCCGGAGCGGTTTGAAAGCATTGTCGCGCGGATGGAGCAGCTGCCCGCATTCCTTGCGCAGGCGCGCCAGCAGATTGATGTTGCGCGTGTGCCCAAAGTGCATGCGGAAACCGTGGCGAAACAGAATGCGGGGATCCTGGCGATCATCGAATCCGCTTTGCTGCCGGAACTGGATGTGGTCACAGGCGACGAACGCAGCCGTTTTGACAAGGCGCTGGCAGGTCTGAAACTGGCCGTGGCTGAGCATCAGAAATGGCTCGACGAAGTGGTGGTGCCCGGTGCGAAGGGCGATTTCCGCCTCGGCGCTGACAAATATGACGCAAAGATGCGCTTTGCGCTGATGAGCTCCATGACGCGCCCGCAGCTGAAGGCGCGGGCTGAGGCAGCGTTCAAGGAAACGCGCGCGCAGATGGAGGCGGTTGCGCGCACTCTGCCGGGCTGTGACATTCCCGGCCAGCAGGCAGCGATCGAATGCGGGCTGGAACTGACCTATGCTGATCGGGCCGACCGGGATTCGCTGGAACAGGAGGCCCGCAAGACGCTCGCCCAATCTACAGCCTTCACGCGGGAAAAAGGCTTTGTGCGGATGCCCGACGGCGCCACGCAGGTGATCACCATGCCTGAATTCTGGCAGGGCAATGCGGTCGCCTATCTCGATGCGCCTGCCCCGCTGGAGAAGCATCTGCCCGCTTTCTATGCCGTCTCACCCGTGCCGGAGAGCTGGAGCGACGAGCAGGCGGAGACCTTCCTCAAGGAATACAACATCTCCATGCTCCACCTCCTGTCCATCCATGAAGGCACGCCGGGCCATGCGCTGCAGCTTGACCATTCCAACAAGCATGGCGGGCTGCTGCGTGCGGTGCTGGGCAGCGGGCCCTTTGTGGAAGGCTGGGCGGTCTATTCCGAACGGGTGATGGCAGAGGAAGGCTATCTCGGCGGGATGGAGACGCAGCAGGGCAAATTGTTCATCCTCTCCGGCCTCAAATTCCGCCTGCGTGCGATTGCCAATACGCTGCTCGATATCGGCATCCATACTGAAGGCATGAGCCGGGATGACGCGATGAAGCTGATGATGCAAGGTGCCTTCCAGCAGGAACGCGAAGCTGCCGGCAAATGGGTGCGGGCGAACCTCTCATCCGTCCAGTTGCTGAGCTATTTCACCGGCTATGCCGAACATGTGGCGCTGCGCGAGGAAGCGAAGCAGCGCTGGGGCGCGGATTTCACACTGCGCCGCTATCACGACGAAGTGCTGAGTCACGGCTCCCCGCCGGTGAAATATTCCCGGGCGCTGATGTTCGGGGAGGCTGTGGAGTAGGGGGCTGACGGACTGGATTGCTTCGCTTCGCTCGCAACGACGAAATAGGATGCCCCCGCTACCTTCGTCATTGCGAGCCTCGCGCAGCGAGGCGCGGCAATCCAGAGGTGGCATAGCGCAAGGCAAGAAGGGCAATGAGTGCATCCAAACTTCCAGCCCGCAGTCTACATCGTCGCAAACAAGCGCAATGGAACGATCTATGTCGGTGTGACATCCGATTTGGCGCAACGCATCTGGCAGCATCGCGAGGGCGTGGTGGAAGGCTTCACGAAACGATACGGCTGCAAAATGCTGGTCTGGTATGAACTCCATTCCACAATGGAGCATGCGATCACCCGCGAGAAGCAACTCAAGGCCGGTTCACGCAGGACAAAGCTGGGTTTGATTGAAGCGTTGAACTCGCAGTGGAAGGATTTGTTCGGCGAGATTTGCGGCTGACCTGAATCCTATGTGCAAACCCCTCCAACTCGTCATTGCGAGCGCAGCGACGCAATCCAGCGCGGTTCAGAGCCAGCCCTGGATTGCTTCGTCACTCCGTTCCTCGCAATGACGAGATTAGAGGGGAAACACACCCCATCATCGTCATTGCGAGCCGCGCGCAGCGAGGCGCGGCAATCCAGAGTGGTTGGCGAACTGGGCGCGAAGTAGCTATTTGCTGGCAGGAGGCGCAGTTTTTCCGCGATATCTCTCACGGTCCTGGAGGCAAATATCCATGCGTTTGATGACCGACATGGCCATCGATTGTCGCTGGCTTTTGCTGTAGCCCAACCAAAGGCCAGCCTGCGCCCATGCTCCGCGAAGGTGCCAGTTTCCCATCCCAACTGCTTCGTCATTGAGATAGTATGATCTGACTTGCTGTGCGAGCAGTCCATCCATCCTCTTCGGTGGTATCGTACCCGCTTTCCAGACATCATAATGGCGGGCATTCAGGCAAATAACCGGCTTTTCCAGCGCGCCGTTAGCGATGGCATTCCTTGCATGCAAAGCAGCGGCCGCTGTTGCCACCCCTACGAGAAGCAGCAAGCCCGCCAGTGCCCGCAGCGCCAGCTTGCGCATCACCGCGCCCCAAGATCTCCCTTGCCAACCGTCCCCGCGCACATTTCAAGCATCCGGTCGAGGCTCTTCTTCGCGTCTAGCCGCAATTGTTCCTCGATCTCGATCCGCGGCTCCAGGTCGCGCAGGGCGAGGTATAGTTTTTCCAGCGTATTGAGCGCCATATAAGGGCAGATATTGCAGTTGCAGTTGCCGTCTGCGCCCGGAGCGCCGATGAAAGTCTTCTCCGGCAGCGCCTTTTCCATCTGGTGCATGATGTGCGGTTCGGTCGCCACGATCAGCGTGTCGCCTTCAAATTCCTGAGCGAATTTGAGGATGCCGCTGGTTGACCCGACATAATCGGCATGATCGACAATCGCAGGCGGGCATTCCGGGTGCGCGGCAATGGGCGCGCCGGGATGCTGGGCCTTGAGCTTGAGCAATTCGGTTTCGCTGAAGGCTTCATGCACAATGCACACGCCCGGCCAGAGCAGCATTTCACGGTTGAACTTGCGGCTCAGATAGCCGCCCAGATGGCGGTCCGGGCCGAAGATGATCTTCTGCTCCGGCGGAATTTGCTGGAGGATCGTTTCCGCGCTGGAACTGGTGACGATCACATCAGACAGCGCCTTCACCTCGGTCGAGC
>JAGREF010000323.1 GCA_020446665.1 Sphingomonadaceae bacterium | reverse complement strand
ATAACCGAGCGAGGAATAGCCGGTCCCGAAATCATCCAGCGCCACGGTGCAACCCAGCGCCATCACCTGTTCCAGCGCAGCGCGGGCAATCGCAGCATCGCGCACGAAGATGCTTTCGGTAACTTCAATCTCCAGCCGCTTTGCTTCCAGCCCGCTATTGGCCAGTGCACGCACCACGGTGGAGGGGAATTCCGGCTCGATCAGCTGTTCACCCGAGACGTTGACCGCAATGCGGACATGATCTGGCCAGTTGATCGCTTCCTTGCAGGCCTGTTCCAGCACCCAGGAGCCAATCGGCACGATCAGGCGGGTGTCTTCTGCCAGCGGAATAAACTTGGCCGGGCTGACAAAGCCATGATCCTTGCTGTGCCAGCGCAGCAGCGCTTCGAAGCTAAGCACTTTTTCCGTATTGGCATCAACCACCGGCTGGAAATTGAGCACCAGCTCGTTGTTCTGGATCGCGCGGCGCAGTGAGAATTCCAGCTGGCGCCGTTCCTCTGCCGAGGCGTGGAGCGAGGGTTCATAGGTGCAATGTTCACCGCCGCCTTCATCCTTCGCCCGATAGAGCGCGAGATCGGCATTGCGCAGCAGTTCTTCCACCGTCTTGCCATCACGCGGGGCGAGCGCAGAGCCGACACTGGCACCGACATAGAGCGTGTGATTGTCGACATCATAGGGCTGCGACAGGCGATCAATGATCTTGCGCGCAACCTTGTCGACATAGCCCTTGTCGCTGGCATCGCGGATCACAACCGCGAATTCGTCGCCGCCCAGGCGGCCGCAGGTCTCATTCTCGCTGGTCAGTTCCTTGAGCCGCTTCGAAACCTGCGCGAGCAGCTGATCGCCGACCAGATGGCCGAGCGAATCATTGACCGCCTTGAACCGGTCAAGGTCAATCATCAGGAAGGCACAGCGCGAGCGCCACTGTTTGGCATAGCGCATCGCCTCGCCCAGTGCTTCGTTGAGCATCAGGCGGTTAGGCAGCCCGGTCAGCGTATCATAGCGCGCAAGATAGGCGATCTTTTCCGAGGATTCGCGCTGTTCCGTCACATCGGAGCCGACACCGCGGAAACCGATATAGCTTCCCTTGTCATCCAGCATGGGGGTGCCGGAAAGCTCCCACCAGCGGCTCTGATTGCCAATCTCTACCTTGACGATGAGATTGGAAAAATTCTCGCGGCGTTTCAGACGCTCGGCAAGGTCATGCAGGCTGGGCGCGAAATGGCCGCTATCCCAGCTTTCACCAGCAATCAGCTGGATCATGGGCTTGCCCTCTGCCTCTTCCGGCGTCGTCCCCAGAGCAAAGGCGAAGCGCGGAGATACAGAGCGAATGCGGCGCGCCGTATCAATCTGCCACAGCCAGTCCGCTTCATTTTCCTCAAACTCGCGCAGCAGTAGCGACACGACTTCGTCTTTTTCCGCCACGCCCGCCTCAGCCAGCTTGGCCGCCAGATAGGTATGCGCGCTTTGCAGCGTGCCGCCCATGGCGATGGCAACAAAGGAGATCACGATAGGGACAAGAACGAGATCACCGGCAAAGGCAAAGCCGACAACCGCGCCAATGCCCACTGCAAGGCTAAACGCCATTGTGCCCACAGGCGCAGCAGAAAGCAGCAGGGCCGATGCTGCGACCAGCATGGAAACCACCGCCCACAGCGCAACCTGGCTGCCCGGTTCCATTTCGAGCCCGAAAAAGACCAGGGATACGCCCCAGATAGCCCCTGTGAGCGAGGAAGCGAGGATATGGTTGCGGAAATCGTCCATGGTAATGGCATGCGCCGTTGCGGAAATGGAGCGTTCGCATTTGGTATTCACAACCATGGAGGCAGCCAGTGCGACACCCCAGAGAGCGACAATCAGGACGCCCGTTTCAGGCAAGGCAAGGCGGATCGCCATCAGAGCGGCCAGGCCGTGAAGCACCAGCCGGGCGATCAGCGTGGATTTCGGATAAGCGAATTGCAGGGCACGCAGGCGCGCCCACTCAGCGTCGGGTTTGACGCCCAGGCCCAGCACTTCGCGCATGGTAAGGCGCGCGTTTCGCCGAGGAGTATCTGCAGTATTTTCGCTCACAATCACACGAATTAACCGTGAAAGGTTATAGCGAGGTAAAGCTGCGCAAGGTTTTTACGACTTTTCATTGATGCCGGTGGTTAATTCGAAGCGGCGATCTTCAGTCTTTATGATGAAGAGCAGCTTTGGCCGCCTCCCAATTGCGACCATCGAATGCCGGAATTTCGCCATCGATCCCATGGCCGGGATCAAGGCAGCGCAGATTGACGCTCCAGCAATCCGGGTGCGAGCGCGGCTGGTAAAAGCTCTTGATGCCGCAAATCTTGCAGAACAAATGCTCTGCTGCGCCCGTGCCAAAGCGATAGGAGGTCAGAGAATCTGAACCGGATTCGAGTGTGAAGTCCTCATGCGGGATCGTAAGGTGCAGATAGCCGCTCTTGCTGCAAATGGAGCAATTGCAATCCAGCATTCTGGGTGTGCCATTGACGACAGCGCTGAACCGCACCGCCCCGCAATGGCAACCGCCGGAAATCCTCACTCCACCGTCACCGACTTGGCGAGATTGCGCGGCTGATCGACATCAGTGCCCTTCACCACAGCCACATGATAGGCCAGCAATTGCACTGGCACGGCATAGACCAGCGGCGCGATCAGCGGGTGGACCTTGGGCATCTCGATCACGGCGAGGCAGCCATCACCGGCATCGGCGATCCCCTCCCAATCGGAAATCAGCACCACCTTGCCGCCGCGCGCACGCACTTCCTGCATGTTGGAGACGGTCTTTTCAAACAGCGGCCCGCTGGGGGCGAGCACAATCACCGGCACCGCTTCGTCGATCAGCGCGATCGGGCCGTGCTTCATTTCACCCGAAGCATAGCCTTCTGCATGGATATAGCTGATTTCCTTGAGTTTCAGCGCCCCTTCCAGCGCGAGCGGATAATCCTGCCCGCGGCCAAGATAGAGCACGTCACGCGCCGGGGCGATGTGATGCGCCATGGCGGCGATTTCATCGTCATAGCCCAGCGCAGCGTTGAGCATGGCGGGCGCTTCCATCAGGTGATCGACCACTTCGGCCTCTTCCTCGCGGCTCATGCGCCCCCGCTTGACCGCCATATGGGCCGCCAGCGCAGCGAGCACGGCGAGCTGGCAGGTAAAGGCCTTGGTGCTGGCCACGCCGATTTCCGGCCCGGCATGGGTCGGCAGCAGCAGGTCAGCCTCGCGCGCCATGGAACTGGTGGGCACATTGACCACCACCGCGATCTTCTGCCCATTTTCCTTGCAATGGCGCAGCGCCGCCAGCGTGTCGGCTGTTTCACCGCTCTGCGAAATGAACAGCGCCAGCCCGCCCGGCTCCAGCACCGGGTCGCGATAGCGAAACTCGCTCGCGACATCGATGTCGACCGGCAAGCGGGCAAATTGTTCGAACCAGTATTTCGCGACCATCCCGGCGTAATAGGACGTACCGCAGGCCACGATGGTGACGCGACGGATTTCGGACAGGTCGATATCCATATCCGGCAAGGCAACCGAACGGTCGACCTGGCGGATATAGCTCTGCAGCGTCTGCGCCACGACAGTCGGCTGCTCGAAAATCTCTTTCTGCATGAAGTGGCGATAATTGCCCTTCTCCACCGCCGCAGCCGAAGCGCCGGAGGTCGTCACTTCGCGGGTGACCGGATTATTGGCTTCGTCATAGACCTGCGCACCATCGCGCTTGACCACCACCCAGTCGCCTTCTTCGAGATAGGTGATCTGCTGGGTCAGCGGTGCCAGTGCCAGCGCGTCGGAGCCGAGGAAGGTTTCACCCTCGCCAAAGCCGAGCACCAGCGGCGAGCCCAGCCGCGCACCGATCAGCATGTCGGGATGGCTGCGGAAGGCGATGGCCAGCGCAAAGGCTCCGCGCAGACGCGACAGGACGGCCTTCACCGCTTCCTCCGGCGATGCGCCCTGCTCTACCTGTTCGGAAACGAGATGCGCGACCACTTCGCTGTCGGTCTCGCTTTCGAAGACCCGGCCATTCTCTTCCAGCTCGTTACGCAGCTCGCGGAAATTCTCGATGATCCCGTTATGCACCAGCGCAACCTCTGCCGTGGCATGGGGATGGGCGTTATTGGCGGTGGGCGCACCGTGCGTTGCCCAGCGTGTATGTGCGATACCGACATGGCCCGGCGCATCATTCACCGCCAGTTCCCTCGCCAGATTGGCCAGCTTGCCTTCGGCGCGGCGACGGATAAGCTGCCCTTCATGCAGGGTGCAGACCCCGGCGCTGTCATAGCCGCGATATTCCATCCGGCGCAGACCATCGACCAGACGATCGGTGACTTCTTCCTTGCCGACAATGCCAATAATTCCGCACATGC
>JAGREF010000322.1 GCA_020446665.1 Sphingomonadaceae bacterium | reverse complement strand
GTATGCTGGATCTTGGCGACCTTCCAGATGCCGCCTTCATATTCGATGATGTTACCGGGACGGATATCGACGCCGCTGATCTTCATGTTCGTATTGCCTTGATCTGGATTGCAGGCGCCCGTGCGCCGCGAGTGCGCGGCCCTTAGCGGGGTTGAAGCGAGCGGGCAAGGTAGTGGCGTGTTCAGCTTCGCCCTGATAGGAAAACCGGCATGACTCGTTTCCCCTTTTCAGCCATTACCGGTGCCGCACTACTGGCCAGTACAATGGCCGCCAATGCCAGCCCAGGCGGGCGTCTGGGTACATTGCCCAATGGCAGCTATGCCTGTTCCCTTCCCGGCTCCGCCGATGGCCCGGCGGTCCACCCCGCCCCGGACATGGATTTCACCATCACCAATTCCTCGTCCTACGTCATGGCAGGCAAGCGCGGCATCTATCTACTGCTGGGCAAGGAAGTGCGCTTTACCAGCGGCCCGATGAAAGGAATGCGCTTTCGCCAGACAGGCAGCAATACGGTGCAGTTGATCGGTGACGATGGCGAACTTGCCCCGCTGCGTTGCACGCGGCGGCCCGGCTAGACCTATTCTTCGAATATCCAGTAATGATGGATGAAGTAGACTTCACGCAAAGCAAAAGGTAGTCGTGTGGTCAAGCTGCGATAGCGGCTGGTGGGAGTTCCTGACAGCTGCATTGAATAGCCGAGCCCTCTCGCCATTAACTCGGCCCGCCGGAGATGCAGGGCATCGGAAACCAGAAGGACCGATCTGATACCCGCCTTGCTTGCAATCGGCATGGCAAAGGCAAGATTTTCATGAGTTGTAGCGGACCGATCTTCGATCAAGATCGCGCTCGGGGCAACACCCTTGTCCATCGCATAGCGTCGCGCGACCATGGCTTCGCTCCGACTGGCACCCGGCGCAGTACCTCCTGTGAAAATTATGTGCTGCACCCTGCCTTGTTGTAGCAAGCTGACGGCATGATCGATCCGGGCGGCGAAAACCGGGCTCGGCTGGTCCACGTCAATAGCTGCACCCAGCACAAGTGCGGCATCGGCAGTAACCTGACCGTTATCCGGAGGCACGGACCATATCCACAGGAGAACGCCGGTCAGCCAAGCGCCTGCTTGCAGGTTAAGCCATCTCCAGGGGAGTCTCATCCGGCAAGGCGGCGCGTGAATGCGCGCACGGCCTCGGCCTCATCCCCGTTCCAGACAGCGCCGCTGACCGCAAGAAAATCAGCACCGGCGTCGATTAATGGCTGGCAATTTTCCGGCGTTATCCCGCCAATCGCCACGCAGGGAATTTCGAATACATTTTGCCACCATTCCAGCACGTCCAGCTCTGCATGATGCTCGACCTGTTTGGTCGTGGTGGGGAAGAAGGCTCCGAAGGCGACATAATCCGCCCCCGCCTCGCCCGCTTCCATCGCCAGATGTTTGCTGCCGTGGCAGGTGACACCGACCTGCGCATCCATGCCCAATTGCTCACGCGCGTCGCGGGGTGATCCATCCTGCTGGCCCAGATGGACCCCATCGGCACTGATCCGTTTTGCCAATGCGACATCATCATTGACGATAAAGGCCACATCATGCGCCGCGCAGATTTCCTGCAAGGGTGCCGCAAGCCGTGCGGCCTCATGCTGGTCCAGCCCCTTCACCCGGAACTGAAACGCGGCCACCGGGCCCGCTGACAGGGCATTTTCCAGCCGTTGCGGAAAATCTCCCCCCACATCAAGCGGGGAGATCAGGTAAAGCAGCGTTGGCAGGCGTTCTTCGGACATGGCCCGCATGTAGGGTTCCGCTGCGGTTAAGGCAATGTGGCGGATAAGGATGGCATGAAAAGCCTGTTTGCCCTTGCCGCATCACTCCTGCTTGTCGCCGCCACGGATCAGGCGGCTTCCCCTAAAAGCGTCGCACTCGGCGAGACCGCTGAACTGGGGCACGGCCTGCGTGTCACTCCGCTGGTGGTGGAGGAAGACAGCCGCTGCCCTGAAGATGTGACCTGCATGTGGGCCGGCCGTCTGGTGCTGCGCGTGGCGGTCGAGCGTGGCGAGGAAGCGACGGAGCACCTGCTGGAACTGAGCGTGCCCACCCGCAGTTTCGGCGGGATGCTGACGCTGACCTCTGCCGTACCTGCCCCACGAACAGATAGCCCGGCCCTTGCCGGACCGGGCTATCGCTTTTCCTTCAGCTACGCGCCGGATCTGGCGCGCTAGCAACTAGGGTCAGGACCCATTAATCACGCTATCGAGGTTTGAAGCAAAATG
>JAGREF010000321.1 GCA_020446665.1 Sphingomonadaceae bacterium | reverse complement strand
AATCGGGTATTATTGGGTATGGAATTGGATATCGGAACATCACAAAGATGAAAGAGCCGACCATCTTGATTGGCTCTGACCTTGTCAGACTCATCGCCGAAATCGATGAATTCAAGGGGATACACCCCCAAATGAGTGGTCACTTTTTGTGTGATTCGTGATTGTTTTTGAGGCATGAACCGATGCCTAATTGCGTACAACGGGGGTTTGCAGAAACGGGGGGCAAAAACGCGTCTCATCTTTGAGCACACTTTCAGCCAAAAATCTCTCCAACCACGTCCGTCGCGGTCGCCGAAGTGCAGGTGACCTCACCTGTAACTAGATTCTTGCTTTGTGTAGATTGGGGGTATCATGCTTCCGGTATAGAGCATCTGTGAAAGAGTACCATTTTGGTAGCGCACACCAAGAGTGCTGCTAGCCCTCTACCCCCTCCAACAACACCCGCGAATACAGCAAATGCGTTTGCAGTATAAAACGCCAGTCCGGATCCCCCACGGCGCCAATCCGTGATTCGAGCAGAACCTTTGTCCGCGCTCCTGTCCGTCCGGCTGCTTCGCTAATTAAGCGCGAACCCGCTCTTCCACCCGCCACACGGCGAAGCAATCCGCTTCGCCGCTTACGCCCCCCTACCGCCAATAATCCCGCCGTTCCGCCCCGTCATACTTCCCGCTCTGCAGGCAGCATTTGCTGAAACCGGCGTCCGGAGCCGCAGGGGCAGGGACCCTTGCGGCCGAGCTTATCGAGCAGTTCTACTTTACCGCCCCTGACGCTGCGCAGGCTGCGCTTCACGCGGGTCTCGCTGGGGAAGCCCTTGCGGCGTTTGCTGGTCCGCTCGAAAGCAGGGTGCGTCGTCGTACTCCTTGGTCATGGTAACCTCCTGTGGGTGAGCACCCGCCCCTCCGGCGCATGGGCGAAGGGGCGGGCACAAGGTTCAATGGAGCATCGCTCGCTCCGGCTTGGCGACCACTTGCCAGCGGTCGCGATAGAGGATCTGGCCCGGGTCGCGGGTCCAGTTCCGTTCGATCGGCACACCGCATTCCCGCAGCAGCGCCACCATGATCGAGGCATGCTCGATCGCGTCATGCGCATCTTCGCGGAACCAGCAGACGCCGTCGCTCCAGACGCGGCCCTTCGCCACCACGCCGAAGCGGCGCGGGACGGGCAGCCATTCATTGAACCAGTCCAGCTCGCGACGGATTGCGATCAGCACCGGGTGATTGTCGTAATCGCCTTCCCAATAGGTGTCAGAGGCGATGCGGAACGGCCCCGGCGCCACGCGCGCACGCGGGACGGTGCCGGGCACCGTGAAACGTAAATACATGGGATTGTCCCTCCAGCGGGGGCTGCACGAAGCCGCCCCTCACGCGAGGGACGGATCAGGCGAGTGCGCGTGCTTTCACGCGGGGCTGCGTGCCTGGAGGTATCAGCAATGCAAACATGATCTGCCTCCTTCTCGCGCAGTTCGCCCCCGGACCATCCTTGCAGAGGATTGGCCGGGGCAGGAAATGGCGCCACTAGTCGCAAATGAAATCAAAAACAAGCCCGCTTGCGTCACGCCGCCGTGAGTGAGACACTCCCCTGCGGAACCGACTCCCATCACTCAGGAGACTTGCCCATGTCCGCTTTCCGCAAAACCGCCCTTGTCGCGCTGCCGCTTGCCGGGGCGCTCGCGCTTACTGCCTGTTCGCAGCAGGCGGAAGAGCCGACCTATGAAGCTGACGCCACCGATGAAAGCGGCGGCGAGCTGATTGTGTCGGATGTTGATCCGGCAGCCGTGCCGGTGGATGTGCCGGAAACGGAAATGACACCGGTCGCACCCGAAGGCGAGGAAGCCCCCGCTGAATAGGGGCTGGCGACTTTCGGTGTAACGCCCGGAAAGCGCTTGTCTTCCCGCTCGCTTCGTGCACTCTTCCCTGCCTGACGGGAGGGAGGATTACCCATGCGACTGCGAATGATATTGGCGGCAGCACTAGCCACGGCGCTGGCAGGCTGTGCCACCACCGCTCCGGCCGGAAATGCCAGCGAAGACCTGATCCTCAGCCGGATGCTCTCCGGCCAGTCCGTGCTGCAGGGCAAGGAACTGGAAGAGGCGATGGTGGCCGCTTCCGCCTATCCGCTGGGCAGCCGCGAAAACCCGGTGCGTGCATCGCGCCCGCAGGGGCAGCGCGCCTATCTCGGACGCCTCAAATGCGCCGATGGCAGCGCGCCTGCCTTTACCCGCACCGGCAATCTCGGCCCTGGCGTCTATGGCAATATCATCGATAATTACCGCGTGACCTGCCTCGGCGCGGATGGGAAGGAAAAGACCGTGAATGTGGTGATGGACATGTATCACGCCGGCTTTGTTGAAACCCGGCCCGTGCCCGGCTTCACCATCGAGGCGCCGTGATGCTGCGCACT
The DNA here is from genome assembly GCA_020446665.1 of Sphingomonadaceae bacterium. Taxonomy (GTDB): domain Bacteria; phylum Pseudomonadota; class Alphaproteobacteria; order Sphingomonadales; family Sphingomonadaceae; genus JACXVD01. The sequence goes on along the minus strand of JAGREF010000321.1, from coordinate 2,756 downwards.
GCCTGGCGGCGTGGGGCTATGCCCTTGCGCCCGGTCAGGCACTCAAGCCGCGACTATGCTATACTCTGGTCATTGACTGACTTGAGAGGAGAGTCGCCATGCAAGCAGTTACCCACGCCGATCGCGAACAGGAATTGCGCAGCCTGCTCGATCAGCTCTCTGCCCATCCGGAAAAGGCCTGGAAGCAGGAGCGCGAGCGGATCGCCGTGCTGCAACGCCAGCTGGCATCCGAGGCGAAGGCCGCGCAGGGCTGATCCGCCAGCGGCCTAACTGCCTTCGCACCAGCGCGCGGGGCCAGAGCCCCAGCCATTGTCGCGGGCCAGCCCTGCGCCGATCATGTGGTCGGCCAGCCATTGTTCCTTGCCGTCCACCAGCCTGCGCGCGGCGCGCAATTCGCGGCCATATTTGTCGCGCGGCGGGTCATCCCCGCCATCCAGCGCATAAGGCGCAGCATTGAGCCAGTCGCGCAGTTCGGCCTTCGCGCGCTGTGCCAGCTTGCGCTCAGCCTCGCAGGTGCCGTCCAGTTCCGGCGCGTCAAAGCCGGCCAGCCTGACCTTGCGCCGACCAATGGCGAGCGTGTCCCCATCAATCACGCATTGGCCGGAGCCCTTCTCTCCGCACAGGGTGAATTGCGCGCTGCTTTGCTGCCAGTCACCCCCGCTTGACGGTATCTGCCACAGATACCAGCCCAGCGCCCCGAACAGCGCGAGGGCGAGGAACGGCGCGAACATGCGCCATGCGCGCGCCAGCTTGCGCTGGCGCTGCCACTTGCGGTCGAAACGGGCGGGTTTGGGCAGCCTGCTCAGATCGTCCAGCTACCCGGATTGGGCATCGGCTCATGCTTCTGCGCCTTGAGCATGGACAGCACGGCGCGGACGACCACCAGCACCAGCGCGCCAAAGAGAATCAGGATGCCAATTCCGATGACCGTCAGGAAAATGCCGATGATGGAGAGGCCAAAGCCGAGCCAGAAGGTGCGAATGGAATATTCATAGTGGCTGGCCTCCCACGCTGCCTTTGGCTCACTCTTCCAGATATAGGCCAGCACCACCCCGACAAGGTTGGTCAGCCCGCCGGAAAAGAAGGAGGCGATATAGAGCAGCGCGATCACGGTCGGCTGGTTGAGGTCAAAGCTGCCGGACGCCGCCGGTGCGGGCGCAGGAGCCGGCGTTTCAGCCGGTGTCTGCGATGGATCTTGTGGCTGCTCGGTCATCTCTTTCCCCCATCCGTAACTGGCAATCAGGCTAACGTCCTGCGGCCATCGGGTCGAGGGGGTAAAATTCCGGTAAAGGGCAAATGTTCTTTAGCGGCTGGCTTGTTCGCGGCGGTCCTTGCCCGAACGGCGGTCACCCCTGCGGCGATCCGGCCCTTCAAATGGCTTGTCGACCACGCGCCGGTCGCTTGCGCGGCGGTCACTGCCGCTCCGTTTGCCGCCTGCCTGCCCGTCCATCTGGGCCATGGTGCGTCTCCACAGGCCCGGCGACGTCCGGCGGACGCTTCACGCTGAGCCAATAGCAGAATCGCAGCTAAGTCTTGCAAATGGGTTAAGCATGCTTTGCGGGTTAACCGCTGGCCCCAGCGGGAGAAACCTGTCCGGTCAGCACTGCATAGGGATAGCTGTCATACATTTCGAACAGTTCGGTTGCGAGGCCATCATCCGTAAAGGTCCAGACATCCACTTTCGGACTGTCGATTTGCCTGAGCGTCTTGCGGCTGCGCCAGCAAGCCTTCCCGATCCAGACCGCGCGATTGCCCTCTACCAGTATGGCTTCTGTGGACGCGCTGACCATTTCCCAGCTTTCCGCAAGCAACGCATAATAGGAAATCACTTCGGACCGTCCGGAAAAGCGCCGACCCAGCGGCTCTGATCCGAAGGAATTTTCGAGAATTGAATGAACGAGAATATCTTCAGCCATCAATGCGAAGAAGTGCTGCGGGGTGGTTCCCCGGCTCTCATGCCATTCCGCATAGGCGGCGGCGAGCTTGCTGCGCATCTCACTGGCCACTTTTCGTTCCAATCCGCGGAGCCTGATAACATATTCTTGCAACAAATGCGATTCTGGTGAAACTTAGTGTGCAATGCTATAGAAAAGCGTAGCTCAGGAGGGATTTGCCCCGCACCAGTTGCGGCGCCTGCCTTGCCACTGTTCCGCCAGCCCCTCGGTAATCAGTACTTCGCCCAGCGATTGCCCGCCACGCATGACCACGCGCAGTTTCCGACCGTAACGGTCTTCATCGCGGCCTGACCGGCTGAGGGTAAAAGGGCCGGAATTGAGCAGGTCCAGCAGCCGCCCTGTGGCGCGGCGGCCTAACTCTGCTTCATAGGGGCAGGCCGGGCGGCTGGTTTCCGGCGTGTTGATATCGGCGATGCGGATCTTGGTGCCGTTCAGCCAGAATGTATCCCCATCAACCACGCAGGTGATGCGCGGCCCGCTATTGCAGGGGGCGAAGCGGGCTCCTTCTGCTTCCTGCGCATGTGCCGACGGAGGCAGCAGCAGGAACAGGGCAAGCAGCAAGGCGAGGGCGGCGCGCATCAGCCATCATTGTCGCTACCCGGGCTGCTTTCCCCAATTCCGGTTTCGCCCTTAGGGAATTATGCGTAGCGCTTCCCCAAAGCGCCACGAATCGCTAAGCGCCGCAGCCATCGCGCTGCGCAAGGACGGAAATATGGGCAATACGCAGGATTCAAAGATGCTGGCCAAGGCAGAGGTGCTGATCGAGGCGCTGCCCTATTTCCAGCGCTATGCCGGGCGCAC
>JAGREF010000320.1 GCA_020446665.1 Sphingomonadaceae bacterium | reverse complement strand
CGCGCCTTCCAGTATGGCGCGCCGCCGCATGGCGGCATGGCAGCCGGGGTGGATCGCATCGTGATGCTGCTGTGCGGCGCGCAGAATTTGCGCGAAATCACGCTCTTCCCGATGAACCAAAAGGCGGAAGATTTGCTGATGGGCGCGCCCAGCAAACCTGATGCAAAGCAACTGCGCGAACTGCACATCCGAACGGTCGAACCGCCCAGGGAAGGGTAAGTTGGTAATTTTCGCAATGCCCCTGATTTGTCAGAAACAGTAAAAAGTCGTAAAATAATAATTGTGGCTTGATAAATTCTCCCGGACCAAAGAGGAAAGGGAGGAAGCAAATAATGCATTCAGGGGTTTTGTGGTCGTTCAGGTTTCTCCGAAAAAGGTAACTATGCCGGGGGAGCGCATTGCGGTCATTGAGGCTGCGGGTGTTGCGTCTTGGCTTTTTTTCGGAAGTTCACCCGCAATTTGCCTGACTTCCCGGAATGCGGATGAATCCCAGTGAGTCCGGGTAAGGCAAAAAATCCACCAACAATCCGGCAGGCTCTCGCCAGGGGGCATTTGCGGCTGGTGCTTTTTGCCGTGGCGCTGGCAGCTTTCGGACTGACATTGAGTGGAATTTTCCTGCTGCGCGGTTACGAAAAGGTCAACATCAACCTCGCTGGCCAGACCATCGCCTATAATGCGGAACCGAGCCTGTTTGATGGAGACAGGGGCAGGGCGTCGGCCTTGGTCGAGGCAATGCAAAGTGTGGGCAGTGTCCAACATGCCAGCATTCTCGACGCTAGTGGGGACGAGCTGGCCAGCTGGAGCCGCCCCTATGGTGTCGCCAACGGGTTTTTCCGCGAGTTCTTCAACCGGGTGTTCTGGCCTGAATCATACAGGATCCCGGTGCGTCATGGCGGGGAACGGATTGGTACGGTCGTCATGCGCGGGAATGCACAGGGGCTGGTTCGCTATTCGATTTCCGGCCTTGTCATTGCGCTGTGTTGTCTTGGCATTACGCTGATCGCCACGCGGATGCTGGCGCGCGAACTGGAAGAGCAGATCATCATGCCGCTGGAGCACGTCGCCGAAGTTGCCGCTGCGGTGCGCAATGAACGCGCCTTTTCACGCCGCGTCTCGCTTTCCGGTATCCAGGAAGTGGACAATTTCGGGCAGGACTTCAACGCCCTGCTGGAAGAGCTGGAAGGCTGGCACAATTCCATGCAGGTGGAAAACAAGGCGCTGGCGCATCAGGCAGAACATGACGGGCTGACGGGGCTGGGCAACCGGGTCCGCTTCGAACGGATGCTCGCGGGAACGACGGCCGATGCCGCGCGGCGCGATAGCCGCTTTTCCATACTGTTTATCGACCTCGATCATTTCAAGGCGATCAATGACGACTATGGGCATCCCGCTGGTGACCATGTTTTGACAGAGTTCGGCGCGCGCCTGCGGGCCAGTGTGCGGGGGCAGGATCAGGTGTTCCGTCTGGGCGGGGATGAATTTGCGATCCTGCTCGATCCGGCACAGGAACGGCTCCATCCTCATCAGGTTGCCGCACGAATCGAAGCTGCCATGCTGCCCCCGGTCACGCTCAGGAATGGTGAACGGGTGGTGATTTCCCCAAGCATCGGGACCGCGACCTATCCGCAGGACGGACTGGACCCGGAAGAGCTGATGCGCAAGGCAGACGCCAAGATGTATCAGCGCAAACGCGAACAGGCGGGGAAGCAGGGGTAGGGTCCCTGCATTGCCCTGGCCGCTGCCTTTGCTATCAAGGGCGGCATGACCACTTTTGCAAAAGCGCTTTGCCTCGCAGCTCTGGCCTGCATCTCTGGATTTTCGGCCCCGGCCATGGCGGAAGTCATACCCGTCTCCGGCATTTATCCCGCGCAGAATGATGACGCTATCGGGGTCAACACCATCGCGATCGAGAATTTTGGCGGAGAGATGGGGACCTCGCTCTCTTTCGCCGTCAGCGATGCCCTGCGTAACGTGGTGATCGAAAGGGAACGGTGGTTTGAGGTCGTTCCTGTTACCGGCGGAACCATTGCGCCCGACGCCGTGATGCGCGGAACCGTCAATACCGAAGCCGAGCGCGTACGCGTGAAGGATCGCGTGAAGACGGAATGCGTCAGCGAGGACAAGGACGGTAAATGCCTGAAAGAGGAAGATGTCACCTATTGGTGCCGTACTCTGACAGTGACCTTTCGGCCTGAAGTGCGGCTGATTGCGGAAACCGGCGAATTGCTGGCGGTGATGGACAGGGTGAGCACACGTTCGGCCACCTACTGCCAGGATGACAAGAACCGGCCTTCAGAAGATGCCATGACCCGCGAAATGATCGCTGAATTTGCGGACAACGCCCGGCGCGAGCTGGCGCCCGTTGCCGTGCGGGAAACTGTGCGTGTGCTGGAAGTGCGCGATGGTGTGCGCAAGGAAGACCAAAAGGCGCTGAAAGCCGCGATCAAGCTGACCAAGCGGGACATTGCAGGGGCGTGTCGGGCCTTCGCTGCGCTGGAAGCAGGTAATCCCGCTTCGCCGTCAGTGCTGTTCAATATCGGCCTTTGCGCGGAGCGACAGGGCGATCTGGAAATGGCATCAAGCTATTATTCGCGCGCCTTGCAAGTGGATGCGCGCAAGCCACATGTCTCACAAGGGCTTGACCGCCTGGCAGCTCGCCGCCGGGCGGAACAGCAATTGGCCGTGCATTTTGGCGGATAGCACCTATCTGCGAATAGCGAAGCAATCCCCTTGCCAGCTTGGCCGCCGTTCATTAGGGCGAAAGCCAACCTATCAAACCCCAATTCTGAGAGGGAAAAAATGAGCGATACTGCCGCAGCCGTTAGTAAGATTGTCGTCGAGCATCTGGGTGTTGAAGCCGACAAGGTGAATCCGGAAGCCAGCTTCATTGACGATCTGGGCGCAGACAGCCTCGACATCGTGGAACTGGTGATGGCGTTCGAAGAAGAATTCGGCGTGGAAATCCCTGACGATGCCGCTGAAAAGATCACTTCGGTCGGCGACGCCATCAAGTATATCGAAGAGCATAAGGGCTGATTGCCCATCCCGCCGCGCCTGCCCGGCAGCCTGGTTGATCGGGCGGCTGGCGGGGCATTCAACAGGCTCGACCCGAACAAGGGCCGGGCCTGTTGCATTTTACGGAGATCAGGATGCGTCGTGTTGTCGTAACCGGCCTTGGCCTTGTCACCCCTCTGGGCGGTGATGTTGAAACCAGCTGGGCAAATATTCTTGCCAGCAAGAGCGGGGCAGGCCCGATCACGCATTTCGATGCGTCGGACCAGAAGTGCCAGATTGCCTGCGAGGTAAAGCCGAAAGATCACGAATGGGGTTTTGACCCGGACAAGCGCGTGGATCACAAGATCCAGCGCCAGGTTGATCCCTTCATCGTTTATGGCATCGACGCGGCAGGTCAGGCGCTGGAAGATGCTGGCCTCGACAATATGGATGACGATCTGAAGCGCCGCGCCGGCTGCTCCATCGGATCGGGCATTGGCGGATTGCCCGGGATTGAAAGCGAATCCCTCGTGCTCGCCAATCGCGGGCCGGGCCGCGTGTCGCCGCATTTCGTGCATGGTCGCCTGATCAATCTGATCTCTGGTCAGGTCTCGATCAAATATGGCCTGATGGGGCCGAACCATGCGGTTGTGACCGCCTGTTCCACCGGCGCGCATTCGATTGGCGATGCGGCCCGGATGATCCGGGATGGCGATGCCGATGTGATGGTGGCGGGCGGGGCGGAAGCCACCATTTGCCCGATTGGTATTGCCGGCTTTGCTCAGGCGCGCGCGCTCAACATGACCTTCAATGACCGCCCGACAGAAGCCAGCCGCCCCTATGACAAGGGCCGCGATGGCTTTGTGATGGGTGAAGGCGCAGGCGTGGTCGTGCTCGAAGAATATGAACATGCCAAGGCGCGCGGCGCGAAAATTTACGCCGAAGTGGCAGGCTATGGCCTGTCGGGCGATGCCTATCACGTTACCGCACCGCATCCTGACGGTCTGGGCGCGCAGCTGGCCATGGAAATGGCGCTGCGCAAGGCCGGGCTGGGTGCGGGCGATATTGACTATGTCAATGCGCATGGCACTTCGACCATGGCCGACACGATCGAACTGGCCTCGGTCAAGCGGGTGCTGGGTGATGATCTGAGCGGCGCGTCCATGAGCAGCACCAAATCTGCCATCGGCCATTTGCTGGGCGGTGCAGGGGCCGTGGAAGCGATCTTCTGCATCCTTGCCATCCGTGACCAGATCGTACCGCCGACGCTCAA
>JAGREF010000018.1:3952-4124 GCA_020446665.1 Sphingomonadaceae bacterium | reverse complement strand
ATCGCGCTGTCGCCATGCGGGTGGTATTTACCCATCACGTCGCCAACGATCAGCGCGCTCTTGCGGAATGGCTTGCCGGAGACATAGCCGCCTTCGTTGGAGGCAAACAGAATGCGGCGGTGCACCGGCTTCAGCCCGTCTCGCACATCAGGCAAGGCGCGGCTGACGATCA
>JAGREF010000018.1:0-3944 GCA_020446665.1 Sphingomonadaceae bacterium | reverse complement strand
CGTAATCGAGATAGCTGGTCTTCATCTCATCGACGATATCGATACGTTCGAATTCGCCGGGATTCTGGCCAGATGTGTCGGGATTGTTTTGGTCGTCGCTCAAGGCTGTATCGATCTTGTTGCTTCAGGACATAAATTGCCTGCAGGGCCTAGGGGAATTGGTGGCCGTGTGCCACCTCAAGCGTGCCTCAGGAGAGCCTTTAGAGGTTGTTTTCCACCATTTGCCGCATGCCTGGCTGAATGACAGGCAATTGCCGCGTTCAAAGCTCATTCAGCCGCATTTCTCTAGATCAATATTTGCAATTTGCAGCGTCAGGATGCACTAGCGGCGCGAAAATTTTCGGTGGGGTCGGGTCGGACCCTGATTCAGTTTTACTATCGGGAGAGTCCCCAATGATGTCTTTCACTCCTTCTTTCCTGCGGGCAAAAAGCCGGGCGGGGTCCCACATGGCTCTGGCCATGGCGCTGGCCATGGGCGGCGCGGTTGCAGTTGCAGGCTATGCCGAGCCGGCTTACGCGGCAAAGAAGGAAAAGGCCGGCAAATCCAACTACACGAAGGAATTTGTCGCCATTTATCAGCCACTCGCCAACAAGGCGAATGCCGAGGGCGCAGATGCCAACGCGCTGAAGGCAGAAATTGCCCCGCTGCTGGCTGAAGTAAAGACCGATGATGACAAGATGGCCGCTGGCCAGCTGCTCTATAATATCGGCACCAAGTCGCAGGATCTCGGTTTGCAGCGCCAGGGCATGGATTTGATGCTCGAGAGCGGCAAGGTTAGCCCTGAAAGCCAGCCGCAATATCTGTTTGTATCCGGTCAGCTGGCCTACCAGGCCAAGGATTGGGCTGCCGCGCGTGATCGTGTGCAGCAGGCAATCGCAGCAGGCTACACTAAGAACGATCCCGAAGCGATCATCGCAGAGGCCTATTTCAATGAAGGGCGCGAAGCGGAAGGCCTGAGCTACCTGTCTGGCGTCATCGCTCAACGTGAAGCGGCCGGGGCTGCTGTTCCGGTTGAATGGATCAAGCGCGGCCTGACTGTGGCCTATCGCGGCAATATCGGCGCAGAAGCGCGTAAATACAGCGTCATGCTGGTCAAGTACGATCCGACCCGCGACAGCTGGGGTGATGCCATCGCGATTGAACGCAGCTTCTTCAACTATGACAACCAGGAAGTGCTCGACCTGATGCGTCTTGCGCGTCGGACGGATGCGCTGCGCAGCGAACGCGATTACGTCGACTATATCGAAGCTGCAGACCCGCGCCGCCTGCCCGGTGAAGTCAAGGCTGTCACCGATGAAGGCATTGCCGCCGGCAAGCTGCGCAAAGGCGACGTGTTCGTGACAGACGCGCTGAACATGTCCAGCGGTCGTATTGCTGCTGACAAGGCGGACCTGCCGGGTCTTGCCCGCGACGCCCGCGCGGCTTCTTCCAAGGCCGTCACGGCAACGGCAGCTGGCGATGCATTCCTGAGCTATGGCGATGCGCCGGTTGCGGAAGAAATGTACAAGATCGCCATGGGCAAGGCGGGTGTAGACATGGATCGCGTGATGACCCGTCTCGGCATCGCCCAGCTCGAGCAGGGCAAGTATGCCGAAGCGGTTGCTACCTTTGCCAAGGTGTCCGGCGTGCGCAAGCCCATCGCCGATCTGTGGACGCTGCACGCGCAGATGGAAGCGGGCGATATGAGCGGCCAGCCTGCCGCCTGACACCAAGCTTCATCAATACAGAAACGGCGCGGAAGGCAGATGCTTTCCGCGCCGTTTTCTTTTACTCACTGCGAAGTTCAGCGCAGGCGCTTGATCCAGACCTGCCCGTTGTCCCGCCGTTCGACAGCGAAATTGGGGATCGCTTCGAGCATGTCGATGAGCCTGGCATAGCCATAGTTGCGCGTGTCGAAACTGGACCGGTTGCCTGCCCGCTGGCCGACCTCTGACAGTTTGGCATAGCCGCGCTCATCGCGTCTGCTGGCATTATAGGCATCAAACAGCAGATCGGTCAGTTCCGCATCCAGCGAGCCACCGGAATCGCCCTTGCGCTCTTCCTTCTCCGCCTTGATCAGGGCATTCACGTCGATGAAGCGCGAACAGGCCTGCCGAAAGGCCTCTGGCGTCTTGTCCCCGCCAAAGCCATAGACCGGATAGCCATCCTGGCGGATGCGCATGGCCAGCGGCATGAAATCGCTGTCCGAACTCATGATCCCAAAGCCGTGCACCCGCCCGCGATAAAGCAGATCCATCGCGTCGATGGTCATCTTCATGTCGGTGGCATTCTTGCCCTTGGTCATGTCAAACTGCTGCTGCGGTTCGATGCCATAGCGGTGCATCTTGTCGACCCAGCCTTTCAGGCTGGTCTTGCGCCAGTTGCCATAGGCCCGGCGGATATTCACCTGCCCCAGCTCGGCAAGCACGGTCAGGACCGGATCAATGCCTGCCGGACTGGCATTGTCGGCGTCGATCAGCAGGGCGATGTTGGGTTGTTCAGCTACGGCCATGGCGGGCAAGATGGCCCGCCAGGCCGGACTGTGCAAGTCATTCCACCGGTTCGAATTTTCCGGTGCTTTCATCGAGCAGGTGGAGCACGCCATCCGAAATCGCGAAAAAGGCGCCGCGCAAGGTCAGCGAGCCTTTGGCTTCCTTTGCTGCAACACAGGGAAAAGTGCGCAGGTTTTCGATGCTCACCTTGACCGCAGCCTGTTCCATCGCGCGTTCGGCAACGCGGCCTTCCGTGCCATGTTCCTGCGCCACCGGTTCGCGCGCATCGTCCAGCAAGGCGATCCAGTCGGCAATGAAGCCGCCTTCGCCAGGGATGGTGCCGTGCATTTCCTTCGTCAGCGCTGCCTTGCAGCCGCCACACATGCCATGGCCCATCACCAGGATTTCACGAACCTTCAGCACCTGTACCGCAAATTCCAGCGCGGCAGAGACACCGTGGAGACCCGGTGTTGTCTCAAAGGGCGGCACCATCGCTGCAACATTTCGCACCACGAACATGTCACCCGGATCGACATCGAAAATCTGCGCCGGATCAACCCGGCTGTCAGAACAGGCAATGACCATCACCCTGGGTTGCTGCCCTTCGCTCAATGCAGCCCAGCGTTCGCGGCGCGGAGTCCAGCCTTGTTCACGGAAACGACGATAGCCTTCGATCAGGGCGGCGAGTTCGAGAGTCGGTTTCGTATTCATCGCAGCGCTGATGCCGCGTAGCATTGCCTATGGCAAGCCCTGCGCCTAAGTGGGCGGCATGAACGATATCTCCTCCGAGCCGAAAGCCCCGCAGGATCGCCTCGCGCGCCAGCGCAAGCCGGACTGGATCCGGGTCAAGGCACCCACCAGCAAGGGTTTCAACGAAACGCGCAAACTGATGCGCGACCTCAATTTGCATACTGTGTGCGAAGAGGCTGCATGCCCGAATATTGGGGAATGCTGGACCAAGAAGCACGCAACGGTGATGATACTGGGCGATACCTGCACGCGCGCCTGCCGCTTCTGCAATATCAAGACGGGCATGCCCATGCCGGTCGATCCGCTGGAGCCGGAACATACCGCTGCTGCTGCTGCCGCCATGGGGCTGGAACATATCGTTATCACCAGCGTGGACCGGGATGATCTGGCCGATCGCGGGGCGGGGCAGTTCGTCAAGGTGATCAATGCGCTGCGCCGCGAGACGCCCAATACGACGATTGAAATCCTGACCCCCGACTTCAAGGGCCGGATGCGCCAGTCGATCGAGGAAATCTGCGAGGCAGGGCCCGATGTGTTCAACCACAATCTGGAAACCGTGCCGCGGCTCTATCCCACGATCCGGCCCGGCGCGCGCTATTACGCCTCGATCCGCCTGCTGGAGGAAGTGAAGCACCACAACCCTCTGATCTTCACCAAGTCAGGGATCATGCTGGGGCTGGGCGAACAGCGTCTGGAGGTCCATCAGGTGATGGACGACATGC
>JAGREF010000319.1 GCA_020446665.1 Sphingomonadaceae bacterium | reverse complement strand
ATTGCCGGATCGTCCAGGGGCGGCCTGCATACATGCTGGCCTTCACCCCGCGGGTGAAGGGCGCGAAGCCGGGCAGGCCGGGATCACCGGCATCCTCTGCCGTATAGAGCGGTTTGATTTCGAAGCCTTCGGGGGTGGACCAGGTGAGGTCACGCCCCTTCACTTCCTTCTCGGCGAGGGCTTTCCATTCTGCTGCGGTCGGTTTGTCGGTCATCGAAATTCCAATTATATCCGTTCGGTTCGAGCGAAGTCGGGAACAAGTTACCGCTCATGTCTCGACTTCGCTCGACACGAACGGATGCGTGCAATCAGCGCCCCTTGAATTCGGGCTTTTTCTTCTTGAGGAAGGAAATGATCCCTTCGCGTGCGTCCTCGCTGTCACCGGCTTTCCACTGGTTGACCGCTTCCTGATTGAGCGCTGACGTATAGTCAGACTGCAACGCCCGCATCAGGTTTACGCGCATCAGGCCCAGCGCCAGCGTGGGCCCATTGGCGAGCCGGACTGCGAGCGCCTGCGCTTCCTGCGCCAGTGCGTCATCGGCCACAGCCTTGTAGATCAGGCCCCAGTCAGCCGCCTTTTCGGCCGGGATCTTCTCGCCCAGCAACATCATTTCTGTCGCGCGGGCCTTGCCCACCATGCGCGGGAGCATCCAACTGGCACCACCATCAGGAACCAGCCCGATATTGACGAAGGCCTGCAGGAAATAGGCGCTGCTGCCGGCGATGGTGAAATCAGCCGCCAGTGCGATGGAGCAACCAATGCCCGCCGCCGGACCATTCACAGCGCTGATGATCGGTGCATGGCATTGCGCCATCGCCATCATCAGCGGGTTATAGCCGGTGGAGAGCGCATCGTATGAACCGCGCCCACCCTTCAAGGTTGCGTCATCGCCGCCGCCAGCCAGATCAGCCCCGGAGCAGAAGGCGCGGCCTTCACCGGTCAGCACGAAACAGCGTGCCTCCCGATCAGAGGTCAGCACATCGCGGATTTCCAGCGCCATGGCAGGCGGGCAGGCATTGAGCCGGTCCGGACGGTTGAAGGTGATAGTGGTTACGCCACCTTCGCGGCTCACCAGAATATGTTCGTAGCTCATCAATGCCCCCCCTGCGGAACTTCCATGATTTCCGTCAGAATGCCGCCCATATCCTTGGGATGGACGAAGAAGATCAGCGTACCATGCGCGCCGATGCGCGGTTCGCCAAGCACGCGCTTGCCCATCGCTTCGAATTCAGCCTTGGCCGCGTGAATATCGGGCACTTCAAAACAGAGGTGATGCTGCCCGCCAAGCGGGTTCTTTTCCAGCCACTTGCCCACGGCGCTGTCGGGGCTGGTCGGCTGAAGCAGCTCGACCTGCGTGCCTTCCGTGCCATCTGCGCCGGGCGTGTTGACGAAGCAGACCCGCACTTGCTGGCTTTCCAGCACGAAGGGTTCAGTAATGTCCGTTGCACCCATCACATCGCGGTAAAAGGCGATACTGGCATCAAGATCGGGGGTAGCGACCCCGATATGGTTCATGCGGCCCAGTTTCACTCGACATTCTCCACGACCATGGCGATGCCCTGCCCGCCGCCGATGCACATGGTGATGAGGCCGTATTTGCCGCCGGTGCGCTTCAGTTCGTAGGCGGCCTTGATCGTCAGGATGCAGCCTGTCGCACCGACCGGATGGCCCAGCGAAACGCCCGAGCCGTTCGGATTCACCTTTTCGGGATCGAAGCCCAGCACCTTGGCAACGGCCGCGGCCTGGGCGGCAAAGGCCTCGTTC
>JAGREF010000318.1 GCA_020446665.1 Sphingomonadaceae bacterium | reverse complement strand
CGGCGAATTTGTCCACGCGGCCTAGTCACCGGTGTTAGCGGGAGCGCCAGAGCGGATTCGCGAAGCTTCACGCAGCTTAGCGATCTGCTGGGCGCGCTCTTCCTTTGATTTGCCAAAGCGGCCTTCGCGAATGCGCTTGAGCAGGTCTGCCTTCTGCTCTTCGGAAAGCTTGGCAAGTTCTTCTTCCGACACACCATAGCGCGGATCAACCCCTGCAGGCACTGCGCCTGCCGGAATGTCGGGAATGTAGGAACTGTCGCTGCCCGATGCACCGGTCGAATCCATCGGTGCCCCAAAGTCACCGCCTTCGGAGCCGAAGTCGCCTGAGCCATGGTAGGAAGAGGCTGGTTGCGGATTGCGCCGCCTTATCTCTGATTTTCCGAGTTTGTCACCATAGAGTGCCTGATCGGTATCCGTGGCGATTTTTTCCATATGCTTGCGATTTTCGCCATCGGAAAAGATGGCAAGCAGCAATGTCGCCCCCACCGTCACCGCGGCAAAGTGGTGGTACATCTTGGTGTTGGTCTGTTTCTTGCGAGCACGTGCCATGTCCGGGGGCATAGCGCAAAAGGGTTAAGCGAGAGCACCCCCGACATGGTTAGCAAATAATTGACGGCCGCCGGGGCGCAGAACCCCGGCGGCCGGTTTCTCCTCCCCAGGAGAACAGTTAACGAGGCTCAGTTGTAAGTGCCGAGCCGGTGATGAAGAGCGTTAATCTTTGCCAGTTCCTCGCGATCTTCAGTGACCCGCGCATGGCTGGCCAGCGCTTCGCGCAGGAGCCGGAAATCGGCGGTGGAAAGCAGTGCCCGGGCGCGGGCGGGTTCTTTGCGGATAGCATCCTGTTCCATGATCTTCCTCGCTTCCTGACGCTGTCGTTGAATGACCGTGTCTTGATGACCTATGGATAGCTCCGCATGAGCCACTTGTCGCAATAAATTACAAACTATCTTGTCGTAATTGCGCATTTGATGCATCTTGTATTGTAATGCTGTAAAGATATTGACAGGAGGCCAGGTGGCAGACGGGCCATTATTCGCTGGGCCAGCCATGCGTCGTTTGCGTCGCAGGGAGGGAATGACCCAATCGGCCATGGCAGACCGCCTGTCGATTTCGGCCAGCTATCTCAACCTTATCGAACGCAATCAGCGCCCGGTTACCGCGCGCGTGCTGGTGCAAGTTGTCGACCAGTTTGAGTTCGATCCACGCGCCTTGCGTGAGGATGAGAGCATTGGCGGGGTAGATGGTCTGGCCCGCAGGCTGGCGGATGAGCGTTTCAGCGACCTTGCCGTTGACCGGGATGAAGTAGCAGAATTCCTCGCCAATGCGCCGCATGCTGCCGCTGCCTTTGTCCGGCTCTATGACGATGCCGGCCCCGGCACAGCGCGGCCGGATGATCCCCTTTCAGCTTGCCAGCTTGAAGTGGAGCGATGGCGCAATCATTTTGCGGACCTTGATTCTGCGTCAGAAACACTGGCAGACGAATTGCGCCTGTCACGCTCTGACATTGCTGCGGCAATCCTTGAGCGGCTGCGTGATGAGCACCAGATATCACTGCGGATACTGCCGGAAGACATCATGCCCGATGATCTCTCCCGGATTGACCTCCACGCCCGCCAGTTGCAGGTCAACGAAATGCTGGACTGCGCAGACAGGCTGTTCGAGATGGCAATCCAGCTCAGCTGGCTGGAACATCGCCAGTTGATCCGCAGCCTCGCATCAGGTTCCAAATTTCCCGATGACACGTCCAGGGCCCTGTTTGAGCGGCATCTGGCCAGTTATGCTGCACATGCTCTGATCATGCCCTATGGCCGCTTCCTGAGGGCGTGTGAGGCAACAGGCTATGACCTTGATATATTGCAGCGGCGCTTTTCCTGTTCCTTGGCGCATCTCGCGTTCCGTCTGACCAGTCTGCAACGGGTCGGCCAACGCGGCTTGCCCTTCGCCATGCTGGAATTCGATGCCGCTGCACAATTCGTGACGGGTCATGCCGGAGCCAGCGGCGCAAACTTTGTCGATGGAGGCGGACGTTGCCCGAAATGGCCGTGCTTCATGGCCGATGGCGCAAACAGTGCATTGGCGGTTGCAGCGGTCGAAGTGGAAAGCGGCGCAGCGGGTCCGGCTTGCTGGCTGATGATCGCTGGCCGTGTAGCGAAGCCGATGGGTGCGGGACTGCGTACCATCCTGCTGTGCCTTGATGCCAAGCTTGCGGGCGACATTGCCGCGAGCAGGGGGATTTCGCTACGGCAGGACGATGCGGTCAAGGCTGGCGCTGGTTGCTGGCGTTGCCATCGTCCGGCCTGCCGCCAGCGCATTGCCCCGCCTTCCGGCGCCAACCTGTCGCTCGATTCATTCCGCAGGTCAGCCACCTTCTGGACCTTTGGCCAGACGGGCTGATCGCTCGCTCTGAAGTAACAAAGCCTTAATCCTGCAAAGCCTCGGTTTGCCGTATTTCACGGGGCTGCTGTAAAATTTACCGACATTTCAT
>JAGREF010000317.1 GCA_020446665.1 Sphingomonadaceae bacterium | reverse complement strand
TCGCTATTGGTCGATCAGCGGGCGGCCCGTTTACGACAGTTTCCATAATTATGTCGGCTTTCGCGGGTCCGGCACGGACCTGACTGAGAAAAAGCGCAGCCAGGAGCAGGCATCGCGCCTGGCCCATTACGATTCGCTGACCGGCCTTGCCAACCGGCACCAGATGTCGCTCTCGCTGGAAAAGATACTATCGGCGCCGCAGCTGATGCAGCGCGAATGCTCTGTTTTCCTGCTCGATCTCGACCGCTTCAAACAGGTCAATGATACGCTGGGCCACCCGGCAGGGGACGCCTTGCTCAAGCAGGTGTCGCAGCGGCTGGAACGCGTCGTTGGCAAGCTGGGCCGTGTGGGCCGTTTGGGGGGTGATGAATTCCAGGTGATCATTCCTGGCCGCCAGGAACGTGACCGGTTGGCAGCACTGGCCCAGGAAATCATCCAGACCCTGTCACAACCCTATTCGATCGAAGGCCAGCGTGTGGTGATCGGTGCCTCGGTCGGCATTTCGATCTGCCCCGAACATGGCGACAACAGCGAAGCGATCATTCGTAACGCTGACCTTGCATTATATGCGGCCAAGGATGGCGGGCGCGGGCGCTACTTCTTCTATGCCGATGACCTGCACTCCGCCGCAGAAGAACGCTCCCAGCTGGAACAGGACCTGCGCGATGCGCTGACCGAAGGTGGGCTGGAACTGCATTATCAGCCGGTCGTCAACACGACTTCGGAACAGATCACCGGCTTTGAAGCCCTGCTGCGCTGGAACCACCCGGTGCTGGGCTGGATTTCGCCGGAGAAATTCATCCCCATCGCTGAAGATACCGGTCTGATTGGCCCGCTTGGCGAATGGGCGATCCGTACGGCATGCGCAGACCTTGCAACATGGCCGGAAAAGGTGCGTTGTGCAGTTAACGTGTCACCGCTGCAATTCTCCAGTCCGCAATTGCCCGCAATCATTGCCCATGCCCTGGCCCAATCAGGGGTTGATCCTTCACGGCTGGAGCTGGAGATTACCGAAACAGTCTTCCTCAATGACAATGAAGGTACAGACCAGATGTTCGCCGCGCTCAAGCAGATCGGCGTGCGGCTGGCACTGGATGATTTCGGGACCGGCTATTCCTCGCTCGGCTATTTGAAGAAGGCGCCGTTCGACAAGATCAAGATCGACCAGAGCTTCGTGCGGGGGGCCACTCAGCCGGGCAGTCGCAATGGCGCGATCATCGCGTCCATCACCAGCCTTGCCCAGGCGCTGGGTATGGATACGACGGCGGAAGGCGTGGAAACGCTGGACGAACTGGAACTTGTCCGCCTGCATGGTTGCAGCCACATCCAGGGCTTCATCTACGAGCGCGCACTGAGTGCTGCGGCTGCGAGTGAACGGCTGGCAACAGGGCTTGCCGCAGTGGCGCGCGGTCCGCGCTCTGCCCGCGCAAACCGCCAGACCATGTTGCGCAAGGTCGTGCTGGAGCACGGCGGCCAGTATTACAACGGAACCATCCGCAATATTTCCGTTTCCGGCGCGCTGGTCGAAGGCTTGTGGAACGTGCCAACCGGCACGATCTTCAAGATGGCGCTGAGCGAAGATCACGAAATGACCGTCACCGCCCGCTGGTGCGAGGATAACCGGATGGGGGTTCAGTTCGAAACCCCGCTCGAACGCGATGCGACCGGAAACTTTCCTGCGCTGAGGAGCGGCGATCACGCGCACAACGCATTGTTGCGCAAGACCGGCTGAAGGCTCAGTCGCACCCTGTCATATATGTGAGTCTTTCCGCCGCATTTTTGCGAATGGTTAAGGCATTTTATTTATGTGGAAGACTGGAGTTCCGGTGGCTGAGCCGCCGGGCGTGGAGTATCGAGCGATGGCAATTGGTGGATTGCTGAAAGGACTGGGAGGACGCGCACCGCGCGGGCCTGCAAGTCGCTCGTCCGCGCGGATTGACCCGCGCGAGCGGATCAGGATCCTCGAAACCTATGAAAATTCGGGGCAGGGCTGGTTCTGGGCGACTGACGCCGAAGGGCGGCTGAGCTATCTCAGCGAAGCCACGGCGAAGGAAGTGGGCAAGCCGCTGGAAGAACTGATCGGCAAGCCTTTGTCCGAAATTTTCGTGCTGGAGCGCGACGAGGTTGAGGAAGAGGCCGAAGGTGCGAGCCGCCCGCTTGGCTTTCTGCTTGGCGTGCGCAACTCGATCACCGATTTTCCGGTGCGCGCCGTGTGCGAAGGCAGGGAGATATGGTGGGCGGTCACCGGGCGACCGAGCTTCGATGACGACGGCAATTTTGCGGGTTATTCCGGGCATGGCAAGGATATCACCGCCCAGCGGCGCGAACAGCGCGATTCAGCCCGGCTTGCGCAATATGATTCGCTGACCGGCCTCGCCAATCGCCACCGGATGACCAGGCGGCTCAATTCCATCCTGACTGCTTACAAATCCGCCAAGCGCAGCTGCGCGCTGATGATGCTGGACCTGGACCGGTTCAAGCATGTCAATGATACGCTGGGCCATCCGGCCGGGGATGAACTGCTCAAGC
>JAGREF010000003.1 GCA_020446665.1 Sphingomonadaceae bacterium | reverse complement strand
GAGACCGGGGCAGGCGATGATATCGCCCAGCTGGTCAAGATTGGCGGTGCCGAGGCCAGCCGCCTCCAGCTTGCTCCACAGCGTATAGAGGTCTGCCTTGCGCACATGCGGCAGGACGATGTTCTGCGTATGGGTGACGCGCAATTCGTCAAAGCTGTATTCCTTCGCCAGATCCGCCATCAGCCGGATCTGTTCAGCACTGGCATCGCCGGGAATACCGCCTACGGGCTTCAGGCTGATCACAGCAGAGACATAGCCGGGCTGCTTGTGCGGGTGCGTGTTGGTGTCGAGCCAGAGTGCGAAATCGGGATCGGAACGATCCAGCGTGTCGCTCGCTGCAGAATCGAAATCAGGCTCAGCAAAATGCGCCTTGATCCGCTCCAGCTCGGCCAATGGCGGCTCAATGCCTTGTGTCAGAAGATGCGCGAATTCTTCTTCGACCTGACGTGCATATTCCTCTGCGCCCAGCTCGTGGACAAGGATCTTGATCCGCGCCTTGTNNACTTGTTGTCGCGGCGGCCATAGCGGTTGTAGACGCGCAAGGCTGCCTCGGCATAGGTGATGAACTGATCGAGCGGCACGAAGTCGCGGATGCAGGGGGCGATCATCGGGGTGCGGCCCATGCCGCCACCGACATAGAAGGCCGCGCCCAGCTCGCCCGCTGCGTTCTTCACGATATTCACGCCGATATCATGCAGCCGCATGGCCGCCCGGTCGTGCTCGCTGGCGATCACCGCCATCTTGAACTTGCGCGGCAGATACATGAATTCCGGGTGGAAGGTGCTCCACTGGCGGATCAGTTCGGCATAGGGGCGCGGATCGACCACTTCATCGGCGGCGGCGCCTGCGAAATGGTCAGAGGTGGTGTTGCGGATGCAATTGCCGCTGGTCTGGATGGCGTGCATTTCCACACTGGCCAGATCGGCCAGCAAATCACCTGCTTCCTCCAGCTTGATCCAGTTATACTGGATGTTCTGGCGGGTGGTGAAATGGCCATAGCCGCGATCATATTTGTCCGCGATGTCGCCCAGCATATGCATCTGGCGCGAATTGAGCGTGCCATAGGGAATGGCCACGCGCAGCATATAGGCGTGCAACTGCAGATAGAGGCCGTTCATCAGCCGCAGCGGCTTGAACTGGTCTTCGCTCAGCTTGCCTTCAAGGCGGCGCTGGCACTGGTCGCGGAACTCTGCGACGCGGGCATCGACCATCGCCTGGTCATATTGGTCATAATGATACATCAGATAATCCAGGTGCCGATTTCGGGATCAGCAGGTTTGAGCGTCAGGTCAGGGCGCACGGTGGGGCCAAGGGCGCGGATGCGATCCTTGATATGGGTCGGGCGGACCCTGCCGTCCTCCGTCCGTTCCGCCTCCAGCGCATAGGGCACGTTGACCCGGCGCGCGGCTTCCTCGCGGGCGGCGATGGCATCGGCTTGAGAGCCGACATCAACCGCATCTTCGACATGGAGCGACCAGTCATAGCCGGTCCACCACACCACGGCCCCGCTCTTCAAATCATTGCCGGTCAGGATGTTCATTATCTCTCTCCGTCATCCCAGCGAAAGCTGGGATCGATTTCCAACTCGTGCATGATTGCAGACCGGTCCCAGCTTTCGCTGGGACGACGATCCAGCCGCGCGGTCACTTCGCCGATCACGATCAGCGCCGGGCTGACCACTTTCTCACGCTCAACCAGCTGGGGCAGGGCTGCGAGCGATCCGCGCAGCACCCGCATTTCCGGACGCGCGCCATTTTCGATCACTGCCACCGGCATGTCCGGGGTCAGCCCATCAGCCATCAGTTTTTCAGCAATTTGCGGGGCAGTCTTCACGCCCATATAGATCACCAGCGTGCGCCCCGGCCCGGCAAGGCCCGCCCAGTTCTGGTCGGACAGCCCCTTGCACTGGCCAGCAACGAAGCTGACAATGCTGGAGGCGTCGCGATGGGTGAGGGCGATCTGCGCGGCTGCTGCTGCACCATTGGCCGCGCTGATACCGGGGACGATCTCCACCGGCACACCCGCGGCACGGCATGCCTCTGCCTCTTCGCCGCCACGCCCGAAGATCAGCGGGTCGCCGCCCTTGAGCCGGACGACATCGCGCCCGGCACGCGCTTCGCGCACCAGCAGCGCGTTGATCTCTTCCTGCGGCAGCGTGTGCTGAGAACGGCGCTTGGCCACGCAGACAAAGCGCGCATCGGGATGCGCCATGGCGAGGATTGCGGGCTCGACCAGCCCGTCATGCACCACCAGCCGCGCGGCCCGCAGCAGACGCGCGGCGCGCAGGGTCAGGAGGTCGGGATCACCCGGCCCCGCGCCAACCAGATAGACTGTTCCTGTCTTTTCCATGGCGGGCGAAATGGGCCAGCCATGGAAAACTCGCCAGCGAGAATGAATTGCCGATGGGGAAGGGGAACTTTAGTGCCCCTTGCTATCAACCCGCTGCGCAATGGCGGCGACCAGCTGATCGAATTCGGCATTTCTCCGCAAGTTGATGTCATTCTGCGGGAAGGGAATTTCAATGCCTTCAGCCTGAAACAGGTCCCACAGGTTTTTCAGCACAGCGGAGCGGATATTGCCCACGCCCTCTTCCGGGTCGCGGATCCAGCAATGGATGATGAAATCGACGGAGCTGGCGCCATATTGATCCAGCCACACAGTGGGCGGCGGTGTCTTGAGGATGCGTTTCACGCTAGAAGCAGCCTCCAGCATCAGCTCTTCAGCGCGTTTGATATCGCAATTATAGCTGACGCCCACAGGCACCTGGATGCGGACATTCCTGCTGGAATAGGACCAGTTTTCCACCTGATTGATCATCAGGTTTTCATTGGGGATGAGATATTCCTTCTCATCGCGGGTGGTTATCGACACGGCGCGAATGCCGATCTTGCGGATCTGGCCAAAGGTGGTGGCCCCGGACTGATCAGCAATGGCAATCACATCACCCGGCTTGATCGATCGATCCATCAGCAGGATGATCCCGGCGATGAGATTGCCGAAGGTCTTTTGCAGGCCGAAACCGATGGCCAGGCCGAATGCGCCGGAGAACACCGCCAGCGCCGTCAGGTCGATTCCCAGCATGTCGATGCCGATCAGGACAGCAAGGCCCCAGACCACCAGCGATACCAGCTTGTCCGCCAGCAGCATTTGCGACGGGTCGAGCTTGGTCATGCGTTTGAGCGCGGATTTGGCCACGCGGGTCAGCACCCATGCCGCGATGTAAACGCCGACAATAACGACCACGACGACCAGCGCATCCAGCAGGGAAATGCGCATGTCACCCGCGCTGATGGCCATGGAATCGAGCGAATCCAGAATGCCTTTGGCAGTTTCGCTCTTCGCGCCAACGGCTTCCTTGATTTCGTCTGCTGCAGCCACCGGCGCTTCTGGCATGGGCGTTTCCGCTGGCGCGGGCAAAGTGCTGGCGGCGTCTGATGCCGCGTCAGCTGCTTCCTCTGGCGCTGCCGGATCGACCGTGTCGAGTGTGGCTGCTGTGGTCATGCTGTATCCTGTCCCATCGCTGCGAAGGCTTGTTCCAGATCGGCGAGCAAGTCTGCCGGATCCTCCAGCCCTATCGAAAAACGAACGCCCAACCGGTCCTGTTCGTTCCAGCCCGCAGGTGGCCAGCTGCCTGCGCTGCGATTGGGTGCAGGGTCAAAGGGGATGGCGAGGCTCTCGAAACCGCCCCAGCTATAGCCGATGCCGAACAGTTCCAGCGCGTCGATGAAGCGCGCCCGGGCGGCGTCGTCGCGCCCTGCCAGCACGATCGAGAACAGCCCGCAGCCGCCTTTGAAATCGCGCGCCCACAGATCATGCCCCGGCGCGCCGGGCAGGATCGGACAGAGCACATGCGCGACTTCCGGTCGGGTGGAGAGATATTGGGCGAGCTGCAGTGCAGATGCCGTTTCCCGCTCCAGCCGCACCGCCATGGTCCTGAGGCCACGCAGGGCCAGCGCTGCATCATCGGGCGAGACGACATGGCCCAGATCCTGCGCAGTGCGGCGCAGGCTGGCATAGAGTTCCTCGCCTGCAGAAACGCTGCCCATCAGAACATCGGAATGGCCGTTCACATGCTTGGTCAGCGCCATGATCGCAATGTCGCAGCCCCGCTCCAGCGCAGGGAAGCCGGTCGGCCCGGCCCATGTGTTGTCGAGCAGTGACAGCGCCCCATGGTCACGCGCGATTGCGGCCAAGGCAGGCACATCGCACACTTCCATGGTCAGGCTGCCGGGGCTTTCCAGTAGGACAGCCTTGGTCCGCTCGCAAAACAGGGCGCGATAGGCGTCAATGTCGAGCGGATCGAAGTAGCGCGTTTCCACGCCGAAACGCTTCAGCATGCCATTGG
Source organism: Sphingomonadaceae bacterium (assembly GCA_020446665.1). Lineage (GTDB taxonomy): Bacteria > Pseudomonadota > Alphaproteobacteria > Sphingomonadales > Sphingomonadaceae > JACXVD01. The sequence goes on along the minus strand of JAGREF010000003.1, from coordinate 16,319 downwards.
AGATATGGCGGCTGGGATCATAGGCATTATCCGTCACCAGCAGCACATCGCCGGGGCTGAGCACTGTCAGCAAGGCGCCTGTGATCGCTGCGACACCGCTGGGATAGAGCAAGGTCCCGAAAGCCCCCGGTTCCAGTTCTGTCAGTGCTTCGGCCAGTGCCCATTGTGTCGGTGCGCCGCGCCGGCCGTAGAAGAAGCGCCCATCCTCATTGCGGGTCGGCCCTTGTTTGAGCGCAGCGCTATCGGGGTAGAGATGGGTGCTGGCGCGCCAGACAGGCGGGCTGACCACCGCGCCCGGCTGATCGCCTGTGCCGGTCCATTCGGGCCTGCGTCCGCCAGTGACAAGCTGCGTATCCGGCCTCTGCGGGCCGCTTCTCTTTGCCATGTCTAGCGGGCTTCCCCGGCTTCCTTCGGTGTGACGGGATCAGCGCCCCATTCGCTCCAGCTGCCGTCATAGAGTTCGCCATGCTCATGGCCGAGCAGGTTCATTGCAAACAGCAGCACACAGGCGGTTACACCGCCGCCGCAACTGGTGATGACCGGGCCTGCCGGATCCACCCCTGCTGTATCGAATTCCGCCTGCAATCCGGCTGCGTCCTTGAAGGTGCCGTCTTCATTGTAGAGCTTGAAGAAGGGCAGGTTGCGCGCACCGGGGATATGGCCCCCGGCGAGACCGTGCACGGCATCATCCACTGCAGCGGTGAAGCGCCCGCCATCGCGTGCGTCAACCACCTGCGCGGCGCGGCTTTCCACATTGGCGAGCATGTCTGCCTTGCTGCGCACCTTGGCGCGTTTGTCGCCGCGTGGGGCATAGCTGGCCGCAGCGCAATCGGTGCAGCCCGTTTCCAGCGCGCGGCCTTCCGCCTTCCACTTGCCGAGGCCCCCATCGAGAATGGCGACTTCGTCATGGCCGAACAGATGGAACATGTACCAGGCGCGGGCCGAGGTCTTCACGGCGCTGTCATCATAGATGACCACGCGGGTTGCCTCGGTAATCCCAAGCTCAGCCATGCGCGCGGCAAATTGTTCGGGCGTCGGCAGCGCATTGGGGACCGGGCTGCCGGCGTCCTTCAGGCTGGGCAGGTCGAGGAATTTGGCGCCGGGAATGTGCCCGGTATCATATTCCGCGCGCGGATCGCGGCCTGCATTGGGAAGATGGGCGGAGGCATCCACCACGACGAGATCAGGCGAGCCGAGCGCATCGGCGAGCCACTGGGTTGAAACGAGATTTTCCATAGCGCTTGGGTAGCGCCACAGCGCCCGCTAGTCGAGCGCCTTGAGACCCAGATTGGGGTATCCCTGCGGCGGCTGGTCAAGCCGATAGGGGCGCAGGCGGCTGCCGACGGTTTCCGGTACTTCACCCAGCAGGTAAGTGCGCGCAGCAGGCGGTATGCCATCAGCCGTGCAACGCCATAACAGCAGCGGCACGAGCAGCGGGACATTGCCTTGCATGATCGGCACAATTTCCGACAATGGCAGGACAATCTCACCCTTCAGGACTTGCGTCTCTCCCGGATCGAGCCGGGGCAGTTCATTGCGCAAGGTCAGCGCTCGCGCGGGATCGGCACGCTGTGCGTCAATCGGTGCAGAGCTGTGGGCCGCGGCCAGTTCCCCTTCCAGCTGCAGCCCTTCCAGCGGGGCACCGCCGGGATTGGTGATGCGCAGGCGATAGGACAGGCGCAAGGCCATCACGCTGCGGCTGAGTGAAGCGGTTTCCATCTCCAGCAGCGGTGCGCGGATGGCTATGCCACGTGCAACCGGGAGAGACGGGCTGGCGACTGGTTGTGTCTGCTCGGTGGGCGCAGGGGTGGGGACAGGTGGTGGTGTCGCTTCCTGCCGGGGGTCTGGCTCCGGAGACGCTTGCATCAGGGGCGGCATTATCTCGGGCACTGTTGCAGCGCTGCGTTTGCGCCATGCCCAACCAATGAGAACGAAGATCGCCAACAGGCCAAGTCCCGCCGCAAGCCAGATCCACCAGGGCCATGGCGTTCCCGGTGCAAAGTCCGGTGAAGCGGAAGGAGCCGACATCGATTCTGGCGGGGTGGGGAGCTCCGGCGAGGATTCGGGAAGCATCTCCGCCACATCGGGACTCGGCGTGGCTTGTGGCGCTGGTGTTTCGACCGGCGTTTGAGCCGCTGGCGGTTGCGGCTGGGATATTGTGCGCTCGGGGCGTTGTTCCACTGCGCGGCTTGGCGCCGGCACGGGGGCAGGGGTCTGCCTCGGCGCAGGGCTGGGCGACGGGCTGGGTGTTGGGGCGGGCCTGTCTGTCTCAATCGCGCGCGGGACGACGGGCACGGCGCCTTCTGTATCGACCGGGCCCTGCACATTGGGCGATGCTGTCGCTGTGGGGGCAGGCGGCAGCTGGAAATCGCGCACCGATTGCTGCGCGCTCACCGGGGCAGCGAGCGCAAGGGCGATCAGGGGCAGGGCGGGCAAGCGTTTCATTCGGTTTTCGGTCCAGAGCGGGAAGCGCGCTGAATAGGCACTGAATTGCCCGAATCCAACCGCCCGCTTGTGTCTTTCGCGCGTTCGGGGCAGATGCGCGGCATGAGCGACACACCTGACACATTGCACCTTGGCCAGACCAGCGCCCTGCCGGCATCGCCGGAAGCGGCGCAGCTGGACTATGTCCCCAATCCGCGCGCGGGCAGCCTCTACCTTGTCCGCTTCGCCGCGCCCGAATTCACCTCGCTGTGCCCGGTAACCAGCCAGCCTGATTTCGCGCATCTGGTGATCGATTATGCGCCGGGCGAGACCATCGTTGAATCCAAAAGTCTCAAGCTCTTCCTCGGCTCTTTTCGCAACCATTCCGGCTTTCACGAGGATGTGACCGTGGGCATCGGCCAGCGGCTGGCAGAGGAAATGAAGCCCCGCTGGCTGCGCATTGGCGGTTATTGGTATCCGCGCGGCGGCATACCGATTGATGTCTTCTGGCAAACCGGCGCGCCGCCTGCCGATCTGTGGGTGCCCGATCAGGGGGTGGCCAGCTATCGCGGCAGGGGGTAGTCTGCCCCTTTGACGGTCGGGGGAGAGAAGGTGGTAACGGCAAGGATATTCGGATTTTCCACGCCGTTGCTTGCATTGCTGCTGCCTGCTCAGGTGCTGGCACAGGTAGTCAGTTTTAACCCGGAGGGCTGCAGTTTCGGCAAGGAACTGGACGCTGAATTCGAAAGCCTGCAGGATGAACATGATGCCGGGCTGGAGGCAGTCGGCCTGCGCTTCCGCTACCCCGATGAAGAACGCGGCGGCGAATATAGCGTCACGCGCGAGCTTACCGTCTCTGTCCCCGGCCAGCCGCAGGTCAGCGCCATTTCCATCGCTTTCGACCAGCGCATGGTCTATTTCCGCGACGATCTCGAAACTGTCCTGCAATGGGCAGAAAAGCGGGGCTTCTACCGACCCGGCGAGGATGGTTATCTCGGCAATGTGATCCTGCCCAATGGCGAAGAGGCGGACCGGGGAACGATCTTCGGTACCCAAGATTACCGCTATGACGAGGCGCAGGGCGAGACGGTGGCGTTCTTTGACCCGCGCGGCAAATCGGGGATTGCCTGTGCCTATCCGCAAGCCCTGCGGCTGGCGGAGCAATCAGGCCTGCCGCTGGAGGAATTTGCGACGTTCCGCCCTGACAAGGCGATCTGGACCGATCCGGTAGCCCGTGCAGCCACCGAAGCAGAAGCCGCACGCGCAGCGGGAGACTTCGACAAAGCGACGCGGCAATCGCGCGAATTGCTTGATCTGCTCGACGCCGCCGGGGCGCGGAAGAGCAAGGAATATGCCGCTGCACTCGATAGCCACGGGCAGAGCCTGGTCGGGCTGGGCCGCCAGTGGGAGGCGCTGGAATTGTTCCGCAGTGCGCGCAGCCTTGCGGCGGAAACCATGGGCCTGCGGCACCCCGTCACCACCGGCTATTCGGGCCATTATGCCAGCACACTCAACAGCTTGCGCCCCGGTGATGAGGCATGGTGGGAAATGACTTTCGTGCGCGGCGAGTTTGCCGACCTGTTCGGTGATGACGATCCGCGCACCTTGGCCGCGCTCAACCAGCAGGGTATCGCCACGGGAGACATCGTGCTCGCCGGGCGCGAGGAAATGCTCGAACTGGACGATGCGCGGTCCATGCTGCTTGACGGGCTCAAGCGCAGCATCACTCGCTTCGGGCCGAAACATCCTGACACACTGGCGATCCTGTTCAGCCTTGGGCTCGTGCTCGACAGGATGGACGAGAAAGATCGTGCCGCTGAAGCGATCTCGGCAGTGATTGTCGGAAGACGCGAGCTTCTCGGGACCAATCATCCGCTGACCTTGCAGGCAATTTCGGCGCAGGCCGATTTCCGCCTGCGCGACCCGGCACAGCGCAGCGGGGCGCTGGGCGCAGCCCTGGTCTTGACGGATGCGTGGAAGGAACGCCGCCTGACACTGGCTACCACGGCGCAGGACGAAGCCCAGCGAGCACGCGAAATGTCCGCCCAGAAGCGCGATTTTCTGGCGCTGGCCGAAGCTTCATGGTGGAACGTTGAAGGCAATCCCGACATGGCGGCGGGTTTGCGCGGAACCGCTTTCCTCGCCTTGCAGGAAGCGATGGCTGGCAGCACGGATCGTGCCGTGGCGCTGATGGCTGCACGCCGCGCTGCCGATGCAGCGGGGACGGGGCTGGGCGAACTGGCGGCGCGCAGGCAGGCGCTGGCCGATGAATGGAGCGCGGTAGAGACGCGGCTGACCGCACTGCTTGGGGCAAGCGATCCCGCAGCGGAACGCGCAGCCTTGTCGGCACGGCAGGATGCAATCGAGACCGAACTGGCGCAAATTGACCAGCGCTTGCAGGCCGAGGCTCCGGCCTATTTTGCCTTCACCCGGCCACAAGCGCTGGACCTGTCTGAAACGCAGCGGATGCTGGAGAAGGACGAGGCTGTGCTGCTGCTCCAGCCTACCCCGTGGGGAACGCATGTCTTTGCCGTGACCCGCAAAAGCGTTGCCTGGCATCGGTCCGACTGGACCGATCGCGACGTGGGCGATGCCGTGCGTCGCCTGCTTTGGGATGTCGGTGGCAATGTAAAAGTTGCCTCGTGGGAAGAGGCGGAATGGAGCCAGCAAGGCAGCGGCGCCTATCCCTATGATCGGGGGGACCGCTTTTGCGCTCTACCAGCAACTGGTTGCACCGGTTGAAGCCACGCTGGAAGGCCGGACGCATTTGCTGGTTGCGGCCGGGGGGGGCTTGTCAGGTTTGCCGCTGGCGATCCTTGTCACGCAGGAGCCGCAGGGCGAGGATGGCAATCCGGATGATTTGCGCGCCACCAGCTGGCTGGCCGATAAATATGCGCTGGTGAATATCCCCTCTCTCTCGGCCCTGAAGGCCCTGCGCAGCACCGGTAGGGATGGCGGGCCATCGGAAGGCCGCTTCACCGGTTTTGGCGATCCCCTGCTGGAAGGGGCCGGGGAAGAGCGGGGCGGCAATCGCAGTGCCCGGCGCGGATCGGGGACGCAGCGCGCCGCAGCCTATTTCCTCGGGCGCAGCGGCGTGATGGATCAACCGCTGGCAGATGTTGCGAGCCTGCGCAGCCTCGCGCGCCTGCCGGGTACGGCGCAGGAAATCGCCTCGCTGGCGCAAGCCTTTGGCGCGGCGCAGGACCAGCTCTTTGTCGGTCCACGCGCGACTGAGAGCAATTTCCGCAGTCTCAACCTGAAAGGCATTGGCGTGCTGGCGCTGGCCACACATGGCCTCGTTTCAGGGGAACTCGATGGCTATAGCGAGCCGGGGCTGGTCTTCACCCCGCCAGCCGAGCCAAGCCTCGCCGATGATGGTTTGCTGACGACCTCCGAGATCGCCGGGCTGGAGATTGATGCCGAATGGGTGATCCTTTCTGCCTGCAACACCGCAGCCGGGGATGGTGATGAAGGGGCGCCGGGCCTGTCTGGCCTGGCGCGCGCTTTCTTTTATGCCGGGGCGCGCAGCCTGCTTGCGTCACATTGGCCGGTGCGCGACGATGTCGCTCCGCGCATTACAGTGCGGACGGTCGAGCTACGTCGCGAAAATCCGAAATTGTCCCGGGCTCAGGCTTTTAGCCAGGCGATTCGGGAAGTGCGCAATGATCCGCAGGCAGACAGCGATAACGACACCTGGGCTCATCCCAATGCGTGGGCACCCTTCGTGCTGGTGGGAGACCGCTAGAGGTCGTGCAGGCCGCGCGTTCCGCTGCGATTGCGCTCGTCCAGTGTAGCCCGGATATGTTCGAACACGGCACCATAGAGACGGTTCTGGAACTCGATCCCAACCACGTGGTTCAAGCACCAGCGGACCGTAGCAACCACCGGGCCGATCGGGCCAATGCGGATGCTGATTTCGCGGTCGGGTTCCAGACGTCCGAAACGGTCATAAAAGCGACAACCGCTTTCGGAGATATCCAGAATGCGCACATCTTTGGGAACACCGGTGCCAGTGCGATATCGGCCTTCGATCGCAATCTCGAAGCGATCATCGCGCCGGGCATTGTCGTCAGGCATGATTGCGCGCTGTTCCATGAGGCCGGGCTTAGTGTGAAACGGTAAATTTCTGGCTAAGACAAACGACTGACTCTGCATCCAAAGGATGGGCTGATTTGCGGGCTGATTTGCCCTTCTGCAACGCCGGATTTCCTGACCCTAAGTTTGAAGATGCAGGGCCAGACTGTGGAAAGCGTAAGGGATATCCCACTGTATCGGTCACGCGCAATTGCGTGGAGGATAGCGAGATTGCCGGGGTGATAATCAAGGCCGGCGATCTGATCTATCTGGCCAGCCTTCCCCCTTTCACTCTGGCGCAAGGGGCAAGGCCGACTTTCCGCCCCGGCAATGTCGGCGCGGTTTCGCAATTGCCGCTGAGCTGGTGAAGCGGCGATTTGTCGGAGAAGTGAGGAGAGTGGTGCCGGCTGCAGGGGTCGAACCCGCGACCTGATGATTACAAATCAACTGCTCTACCAACTGAGCTAAGCCGGCACGTTTTTTCTTTCAGTACTATCGCTTCGCTGCTTGAGGACGTTTCTTTCTGTCCTACCGCTTCGCTGCACAAGGACGGGTGTCTTTCAAGCTGCTCTGCAACAGGAAGCGCCCGCTAGCCTTAAACCGCTCCAAATGTCCAGCCCTCTGTGCGGGCAATTTCATCGGAAAGCCCGCTGGGGTGCCAATAGGCGCGCTCATGCCCGATCTTGCGCAGCCAGGCGGCGGTGATCAGCGCGTCAGAGGAATGGTCGTCAATCGGGCCGCTGCCGGGAATGGGCGGCGAATCGAGGCGGTCCAGCGCGTCGTTCAGATCTTCATAGCTGCGCAGCTTGGTCTTTGCGCCCGACACCCCGCCGCCGCGTGCGGCGATGGAAGTGTACATCTCCACCAGCACCGGGCCGCTATCGGGCAGCGGATCGACCGGCCACACCGCCACATGGCCGCGCAGCCGGTGCAGCATTCTCATGCCGGTCAGGCTCGACTTGCCGACCTGCGCTGCACCAACCAGATTGAAATTGCTCACCGGGCGCACGCCCTGTGCCCGCTGTGCTTCCTCTGCCACGCGAAAGCGCCCTTCGCGGGTGGCGGCATCGGGCAGGTGGAAGCGATCGCCGACATGGTCTTTCGAATGCCGGAAATAGCGCGATGCCTCTGGATGGGAGACGAAGCTGCCGCACTCCAGATGCGGATCATGCGCGCAAACACGATCAATCATCGCCCATAAGTCTCTGGCATCTGACGGAGTTTCTGCCCAATCGGGAAAGAACGCACCGGCATCGGCAAAGGGCAGCGATATGCCCAGATCCATCCCCACCAGCGTGTCAGGCGGCAGATGATCGCGCAGGATTTCCAGCACATCCCCCCGCGCCCAGCCACGCCCCGGATCAACCAGCACCGGCGGCCCGCCCGCTGCATCGGCCAAGGCAAGCGCAATCCCCTTCTGCCGTTCGCCCTTCGCGCCGGACCAGTCGATCGCGAGGAAATGGCGGAAGCGACCGGGCTGCATCACCCCTGCAATTCCTTGCGCCGTTTTTCCCACCATTGCATGCGCTTGAGCACTTCGCGTTCAAACCCGCGCTCTACCGGGGAATAGAACTCCTGCGGTGGCATGTCTTCGGGCCAGTAATTATCGCCGGAAAAGCCGCCTTCGGCATCGTGGTCATAACTATAGCCGCTGCCATAGCCGATATCCTTCATCAGCTTGGTCGGCGCATTGAGGATGTTTTGCGGCGGCATCAGGCTGCCGGTTTCGCGCGCGCTTTTCCATGCGGCTTTTTGCGCGGCATAGGCGGCATTCGATTTGGGTGCGGTGGCGCAGTAGAGGCAGGCCTGCACCACGGCCAGCTCGCCCTCGGGGCTACCGAGAAATTCATAGGCGTCCTTGGCGGCGAGGCACTGCACCAGCGCCTGCGGATCAGCCAGCCCGATATCCTCGCTGGCAAAGCGCACCAGCCGACGCAGCACGTAGAGCGGCTCTTCCCCCGCTGTCAGCATACGCGCCATGTAGTATAGCGCCGCCTGCGGATCGCTGCCGCGCAGGCTTTTGTGCAGGGCGGAGATCAGATTGTAATGCCCGTCGCGATCCTTGTCGTACACGGCGACGCGGCGCTGGAGGAACTTGCCCAGCCCCGCAGGGTCAAGCGGTTCGGGGATTTGCGCGTTGTAGAGCGTTTCCGCCTGATTGAGCAGGAAACGCCCGTCACCATCGGCGCTGGCGACCAGCGCCTCACGCGCATCGGCGGTCAGGGGCAGGGGGCCTGCCAGTTGCTCCGCCCGGTCCAGCAATTTGCCCAGCGCCTCTGCATCCAGACGGTGCAGGATCAGCACCTGCGCGCGGCTGAGTAGTGCGGCGTTGAGCGCGAAGCTGGGGTTCTCCGTCGTCGCCCCGACCAGCGTCACTGTGCCGCGCTCGACAAAGGGCAGGAAGCCATCCTGCTGCGCTCGGTTGAAGCGGTGGATTTCGTCCACGAAAAGCAGTGTTTTCTGACCGGCGCTGGCCATCTTGTCAGCCTCGGCAAAGGCTTTCTTCAAATCCGCTACGCCGGAAAATACCGCGCTCACAGAGACAAAACGCATCCCCACCGCATCGGCGAGCAGGCGGGCGGTGCTGGTCTTGCCTGTGCCGGGCGGCCCCCACAGGATCATGCTGGACAGGCGCCCTGCCGCAACCATCCGCCCTATGGCCCCTTCCGGCCCGGTCAGATGTTCCTGCCCGATGACTTCTTCCAGCCCGCGCGGGCGGAGGCGATCCGCTAGCGGCGCATCCTCTCCCGGAATATCCGGGCCCGGCGCGTTGGGGGAATCGTCGGCAAACAGGTCAGACATGGCCTCGAGTCTTAGGCATTCAGACAGGAATTGCCATTGCCGCCTGCGCGGTTATCATGCGCGTTCTTTCGGGGGAGAGGGAAAATGAACAATCCTGTGACCAAAACGCCATGGCACCTTTGGGTGGTCGGCATTGTATCGCTGTTATGGAATTCGATTGGCGCGTCGGATTACGTCTTTTCGAGCCTGCGGAACGAGGCATGGTTCGAGATGATGCAATATCCACCAGAAGGCATCGCTTATCTCGATGCCTTTCCCGCCTGGGCACATGGCGGCTGGGCTTTGGGTACATTGGGTGCCTTTATCGGCTCGATCCTGCTGCTCCTGCGCAGTCGTCATGCGTTGACAGCGTTCGCGGTTTCGCTGCTGGGGATTGCAATAACGACTGCCTATGAAGCTGGTGTGGAGATGCCAGCGGTATTGGCGGAAGCGCAACCGGCATGGTTCCCATACTTGCTGTGGTCGATCGCGACATTCCTGCTGATCTACAGCTGGTCGATGAAAAAGAAGGGCGTCCTGCGCTGAGGTTCAGCCTTTGGCATTGGCCAGGCGGAGATAGGTGTCGACCACCGCCTGGTTAATGGCATCCCATGAATAATCGCGACTGCGCGCCTCGCCAGCTGCGCCATGCGCGGCGCGCAGGGCAGGGTCAGTGCAATAAGGGGCCAGTGCATCGGCAAACAACCCGCTGTCGGCCGGCTTGATCAGCTGACCTGTTACGCCGTGATCGACGAGGCTCGATGCCCCCGTTGCGCTGGCGGCCACTACCGGCAAGCCACAGGCCATCGCTTCCAGCGTGACATTGCCGAAAGTCTCCGTGATGGAGGGGTTGAGGAAAATGTCGCCGCTGGCCAGTGCCCGGCCAAGATCTGCCCCGGTCTGGAACCCGGCAAAGACCGCGTCTTCAAGATGCTCTTCGAACCAGCCACGGGCAGGGCCATCACCAATCACCAGCACTTTGTGCTTCACGCCGCGCTGGCGCAATTCGGTAATCGCGTCAGCAAAGACGTCCAGCCCCTTTTCCATTACCAGCCGTCCGAGGAAGGTGATCGCAACATCATCATCCGCCAGCCCCAGTTCGCGGCGCCATGTCATGTCGCGCGCGCCGGAATGGAACACGGTGCGATCCACCCCGCGAGACCACAGGCCGATATCCTTGTGCATCCCCTGTGCCAGCAATTCCTCGATCTGGCTCTCGCTGGGTGCGACCAGCGCATCGCAGCGATTGTAGAAGCGGCGCAATATGCCTTCGATAGTGGGTTCGAGGAAGGCAAGGCCATAATAGCGCGGATAGGTCTCGAAGCGCGTATGCACTGATGCCAGCACCGGAATATCGCGCGCGCGCGCCCATTTCAGCGCCTTGTGCGCTGTGGGATCGGGCGAGGAAAAATGCATCATGTTGGGCGCGAATCGTTCCAGATCCGCGCGCACTACCTCGTTCATCCCCAGCGGCAGGCGATATTCGCCGCGCCCCTTTACCGGCATGCGCATATTGGGGATATTCACAAGGTCGCCGGTGGGCTCGAAATCCGGTTCCGCCACAACTGGCGCATAGACACGCAGTGCCGCACCCTGACGCAGAAGATATTCCGCCAGCCGGTTCAGCGCCTGGTTCGCGCCATCGCGCGTGTAGTTATAGTTGCCACTGAACAGGGCAATGCGGAGATCGGACGTTTCCATCGTGGCAGCGCTTTAAGGGCAGATGGGCGGTTTGGCGAGAGGGGAAGACCCACAGGCTTGCAAGTGGAATAGCTTGACTCCTACCCCGACATCTCTAGGGGCCGCTGCGGGCCACGCGGTCCCAACGCCGCGCGTGCTCTCTGCAAGGAGAGAATACATGACTACTATGCCGACGCTCAAGCCAGAGCGCCCTTTCTTTTCGTCCGGTCCCACGGCAAAATTCCCGGGCTGGTCCTTCGACAAATTCAAGACTGACACGCTCGGGCGGTCGCACCGTTCCGGCGTCGGCAAGGCGCGTCTGAAATACGCGATTGACCTGTCGAAGGAAATGCTGGGTGTGCCAGAGGATTACCTCGTCGGCATCATGCCGGGTTCGGATACAGGTGCGCTGGAAGCGGCGATGTGGAACATGCTCGGCCATGGCCCGGCAACCGTCGCCGCGTGGGAAAGCTTCGGCAATGTCTGGATTCAGGACGCGGTCAAGCAGCTCAAGCTGAAGGACCTGACTGTCCTCGACGCCGATTACGGCGAAATTCCCGATCTCGCTTCCATCCCGCAGGACAATGATGTTGTTTTCACCTGGAATGGCACCACGTCGGGCGCGAAGATCCCCAACACGGACTGGCTCGCCGCTGACCGCAAGGGCATTACCATCAACGATGCCACCAGCGCTGTCTTCGCGATGGAAATGGACTGGGCGAAGCTCGATGCCACGACCTATAGCTGGCAGAAGGTGATGGGCAGCGAAGCCCAGCACGGCATGCTGATCCTCAGCCCCAAGGCGGTTGAGCGGATCGAAAGCTACGATCCCGAATGGCCGCTGCCCAAACTGTTCCGCATGAAGAAGAACGGCAAGATCGACCGTTCGATCTTTGAAGGCGCGACCATCAACACCCCTTCGATGCTGGCGACAGAAGATTACATCGCTGCGCTTGAATGGGCGCAGGCTCTGGGCGGGCGCAAGGCGATGTTCGAACGCGCCAATGCCAATGCCAAGATCCTGCTCGACTGGATCGAAGCGACACCCTGGCTGCGCAACATGGTCTCTGACCCGGCCAAGCGCACCAATACCGGCGTGTGTTTCTGCTTCCAGGGCGAATGGTTCGACAGCCTTTCTGCAGAAGATCAGGCTGCCGTGCCCGCCAAGGTCGCCAAGAAGCTCGAATCGATGGACGTTGGCTATGACTTCAACGGCTATCGCGATGCTCCCCCGTCGCTGCGCGTCTGGTGTGGCGGCACGGTAGAGCAGGAAGACCTCAAGCGCCTGATTCCCTGGATCGAATGGGCCTATGAGGAACTCAAGGCCGGATGAATTGCGTCGTCCCAGCGAAAGCTGGGATCGCTATCCGCACACTCCGATCTAACTGAAAGCGATCCCAGCTTGCGCTGGGATGACGAGAGAAGAATCATGACCAAGCCCAAAGTCCTCATTTCCGACAAGATGGACCCCAATGCCGCGAAGATTTTTGAAGAGCGCGGCTGCGATGTTGATGTCATCACCGGCGAAACGCCCGAGCAACTGATCGCCCGCATCGGTGAATATGATGGCCTTGCCATCCGTTCGGCAACCAAGGTGACGCAGGCCGTGCTGGATGCGGCGACCAATCTCAAGGTCATTGGCCGCGCCGGTATCGGGGTCGACAATGTCGATATTCCCTATGCCTCGTCCAAGGGCGTGGTGGTGATGAACACGCCGTTCGGCAACTCGATCACGACCGCCGAACATGCCATCGCTATGATCTTTGCTCTGGCGCGGCAGATTCCGGAAGCCAATGCTCAGACCCAGCAGGGCCTGTGGCCGAAGAACGGTTTCATGGGTGTGGAAGTGACCGGCAAGACGCTGGGCCTGATCGGCGCGGGCAATATCGGCAGCATCGTTGCCAGCCGCGCATTGGGGCTGAAGATGAAAGTGGTCGCTTTCGATCCCTTCCTGACCGATGACCGTGCCGTGGAAATGGGCGTGGAGAAGGCCGATCTCGACACATTGCTGGCCAAGGCGGATTTCATCACGCTGCATACGCCGCTGACGGATCAGACGCGCAATATCCTATCCAAGGAAAATCTCGCCAAGACCAAGCCCGGCGTGCGCATCGTCAATTGCGCGCGGGGCGGGCTGATCGACGAAGCCGCGTTGAAGGACGCGCTCGATTCCGGCCATGTTGCCGGCGCTGCGCTGGACGTTTTCGCTGTCGAACCGGCCAAGGAAAGCCCGCTTTTCGGCACGCCGAACTTCATCTGTACCCCGCATCTGGGCGCATCCACCAATGAAGCGCAGGTCAATGTTGCGCTGCAAGTGGCGGAACAGCTGAGCGATTACCTCGTCAATGGCGGTGTCACCAACGCGCTCAACATGCCCAGCCTGAGCGCGGAAGAAGCCCCCAAGTTGCGCCCCTATATGGCGCTGGCCGAACAGCTCGGCTCGCTGGTGGGGCAGCTGGCGCATGGCAATCTGACGGAAATCAGTATCGAGCGTGAAGGCGCCGCTGTTGAACTGAATGGCAAACCGATCGAAGCGGCTGTGCTGGCCGGTTTCATGAGCTGCTATTCCGACAGCGTGAACATGGTCAATGCTCCGCATCTGGCCAAGGAACGCGGGCTGGATGTGCGCTCTATCCGGCATGAACGCGAAGGCGCCTATAACACGCTGATCCGCGTCACCGTGGCCACCAGTCAGGGTGACCGTTCCGTGGCAGGCACGCTGTTCGGCAAGGATCAGCCGCGTCTCGTCTCGATCTTCGGGATCGGGATCGAAGCCGATCTGGCTGGCCACATGCTCTATGTCGTGAACGAAGATGCGCCGGGCTTTATCGGCCGCATTGGTACGCTGCTGGGCGAAAATGGCATCAATATCGGCACCTTCCACCTTGGTCGCCGCGATGCCGGTGGCGAAGCCGTGCTGCTGCTGAGCGTCGATCAGGCAATCCCGCAGGATGTCGTCGAAGCGGCCAGTAAGCTGCAGGGCGTGAAGATGGTCAAGGCGCTGGCTTTTTAAGCGCCTTGCCTAAATCCCGTTCGTGCTGAGCTTGTCGAAGCACCGCTTTTTCTTCTAGCGCAGCGCAAGAAGAAAAATGCGACCCTTCGACAGGCTCAGGGCGAACGGATAAGGATGATTGCGATGACCGATCCCACCGCCGACTTGCTGCCCGAAGGGCTGGCTGATCGTCTTCCGCGCGAAGCGGCGGCGGCCACGCATGCGATGCGCGCGGCCCTCGATGCGATGGATGGGCATGGCTATGATCGTGTGCGTCCGCCGCTGATTGAATTTGAAAAGAGCATGGCGACACGGATGGACGGGGTGCAGCCGCGCCGCATGTTCCGCTTTGTCGATCCCTCCAGCCTGCGCACGCTGGCCCTGCGCAGCGATATCACTGTACAGGTCGGGCGGATTGCCGCCACCAGCATGGCCGATGCGCCGCGCCCCTTGCGCCTGTGCTATGCCGGTGAAGTCGCCGTGATCCGCGCAGACCAGCTTTCCCCGGCGCGCCAGCGTCTGCAGATCGGGGCCGAGCTGGTTGGCAGCGACAGTGTCGAAGCGGCCGCAGAAATCGTCATGCTGGCTATCGAAAGCGCGGAAGCCGCCGGTGGTCGCAATATTTCAGTCGACTTTACCTTGCCCGATCTGGTGGACACGCTGGCGGCACAGGCGCTTCCGCTCGACGCAGAGGCGATCGAAGCCGTCCGGCGCGAGCTGGACGCGAAGGATGCGGGCGGCCTGAAAGAAGCGGGCGGGGAAGCCTATCTGCCGCTGCTCTATGCCACCGGGCCCTTTGCAACGGCGGTTGAACGGCTGGCAGCTATCGATGCAGGCGGGGTGCTGGCCAGCCGGATCGAAGGCCTGCGCCAGATTGCGGCGCGGGTCGGGTCGCGGGCCCGGCTGACGCTCGACCCCACTGAACGGCACGGTTTCGAATATCAGAGCTGGTTCGGCTTTACCGTCTATGCCGAAGGCGTGCGCGGCGCGCTGGGGCGGGGCGGTACCTATTCGATCCGCGGGCCGGAAGAACCGGCGACCGGCTTTTCGCTCTATCTCGATCCGCTGGTTGATGCCCCCGGCGCGGCTGAACCGCGCGACATGCTCTATCTGCCGATCGGCCATGACGAGCAGGCTGCCGCGCGGCTGCGCGCCATTGGCTGGCGCACCGTGGCGCAATTGAGCGCGGGCGAAGACCCGGCAGCGCTGGGCTGCACCCACCGGCTGGATGGTGCGGAGCCGGTGGGGATATAGGGTATGAGCCCCCTCTTCTTTAGAGGAGGGGGTTGGGGGTGGTGGCGAACCCGAACGTGCCCGGGGGGAGCAGCGCATAGCACCACCCCGCTGCGACTAAGCTCACCTGCGGTTCGCCAAGTCTCGCTGCCCCTCCTCTGAAGAAGAGGGGGCTAGCCCGCCACCCATTTAACGTGCTTCACCATCACCGCGGCAAACAGATCTGACGCTTTCCAGCCCTCCAGCCATGCGCGCAGATCAGGCCATGGCTGCGCGTCGAACCAGGCACGGTCTGCATGGGCAAACTGGCGGACAAAGGGGAAGATTGCGGCATCGGCAAAGCCGCGCTGCTCGCCGCAAAGGAAGGCGCTGGCAGACAGCCGCTCCTGCAAGACCATCAGCAGTTCGAAGCACGCCGCTCGGTGCTCTGCCGGGTCGGCATCTTCATAGCGCGTGGCATATTTGTAGCGGTCGAGATGGTGCTTGAACGGGCCGTCATTGGCGGCCAGCAGCGCGTCATCCTGCCGTTGCAGCCAGCGTTCCGGGTCATGTTGAGCCAGCGCCCAGCGCATGATGTCGATGCTTTCTTCCAGCACGCGGCCATCGTCCAGCACCAGCACCGGGACTGTCCCCTTGGGCGAGACTTCCAGCATCTCCAAGGGCTTGTCGCGCAGCACCACTTCGCGATGGTTGACCTCTATTCCGCTGATCCGCAGCGCCAGCCGCGCCCGCATGGCATAGGGGCAGCGGCGGAAAGAATAGAGGATCGGGTCAGCCAAGATCAGTCATCATGGGCCATGCGCGGGCGCGAACCGACATGTTTTTCGCCGCGTGCCTTTGCCAGTTCTGCCTGTTTCTGGCGTTCCTTGTACCGCGCGCGCTGCTCCTCCGTCCGTTCTGCATGGCAGGCGGGGCAGCTGATACCTTCTTCAAACAGAGGTGACGCCATGTCTTCAGGCGAAACCGGGCGCCGACAGGCGCGGCACAGGCCATAGTCGCCCGGCTCCAGCGCGTGTTTCACGCTGACGCGTTCGTCGAACACGAAACAGTCGCCATCCCACAGGCTTTCCTCTTCCGGGACCTGTTCGAGATAGGCGAGGATCCCGCCCTTGAGGTGATAGACCTCGTCCACCCC
>JAGREF010000316.1 GCA_020446665.1 Sphingomonadaceae bacterium | reverse complement strand
GACAAGCGCGACTTCATCATCACCTATGTGGTGGAAGAAGGTGAGCGCTACAAATTCGGTGAAGTGCGCGTCGATAGCCAGCTGCGCGATTTCGACAGCGAGGGGATGACGAAGAATCTCGTCCTTAAGGAAGGCCAGTGGTATAACGCCAAGTCTGTCGAAGATACGGTTGAAAGCCTGGCCGAGCTGGCCGGTACGTTCGGTTATGCCTTTGCGGACGTTGTCCCGCAGTTCAACCGCAACAAGGATGACCTCACCATGGACGTGACCTTCGTCCTGCGTGAGGCACCGCGTGTCTATGTTGAATCAATTGCGATCAACGGCAATACGCTGACGCAAGACAAGGTTGTGCGCCGCGAATTCCGCCTGGCGGAAGGTGATGCGTTCAACTCGTTGCAGGTGAAACGCTCCACCGCGCGTATCAGCTCGCTGGGCTATTTCCAGGAAAACTTCGAAATCGAACAGAAGGAAGGCAGCCAGCCTGACCGGATCGTGCTCGAAGCCAATGTGGAAGAGCAGGCAACGGGCGAATTGCAGCTGTCGGCAGGCTTCTCCTCGCTGGAAAGCTTCATCCTTGCTGCTTCCATCCGCCAGCGCAACTTCCGCGGTCGTGGCCAGACTATCGGCGCCAATGTCAACTATTCGCGCTATTCGCGCAGCTTTGGCATCAGCTTTACTGAACCCTATGTGTTTGACCGGAACATATCGACCGGGATCGATATTTACCGGCGCGATTACAACAGCTTCAACTTCCTGAATAACAGCCGCAACACGACCTTTGAACAGTCCACCACCGGCCTGTCTGCGCGTGTTGGTGTGCCGTTGACCGAATATATGTCCTTCATCGGCAGTTACACCTTCAATTATGATCAGGTGACGCTGGACCGGAACACCTATTTCCTCGATCTTGATGGCGATGGCGTCAGCACGTGTGAGCCGCTGCTGGCTGGCCGCTATTTGTGCGACGCGATTGGCAACCGTACCAGCTCGATCCTGGGCGCATCACTGATCTATGAAACGCTCGACAGCCGTTATCGGCCGACGCGCGGGCATACGGTGACGCTGGGGGCCGAATTTGCAGGGCTGGGCGGCAGCGTCCGCTATCTGCGCCTGCGCGCCAATGCGGCGAAATTCTTCCCTGTCGGCGGCGGCTTCATTTTCTCCGTCAAGGGTGAGGGTGGCTTCATCAAGGGCCTCAGCAGCCGGACCGATTCCAGCGGCAACCCGATTGACAAGGTGCGCCTGACGGATCGCTTCTTCCTGGGTGAACCGCAATTTCGTGGGTTTGATATTCGCGGCGTTGGCCCACGCATCCTGCGCCTGAACTATGATGATTTCGACAATGATTCGACCACACCGGACACGCCGCAGGACATTACCGAAGCGCTGGCCAGCAACCAGTATAATGATGACGCACTGGGTGGCCGGGCCTATTACCTTGCCCGTGCCGAGCTGGAAATCCCGCTGGGCAGCGGCGCACGCGAAATGGGTTTGCGCCCGTCGATCTTCGTGGATGCCGGGGCGGTATTCGGGGTCAGCAATGTCAGCGTGATTGATACCGGACCGGATGGCACTTTCGTGCCGCAGCGCGATGGCGATGGCAATGCGCTCTATACTCAGATCAACGATGCCAGCCTGAATACAGATGGCCAGTGTGTCGTTGCCTCGGGCGGGACTTCGACCGTGACCGACCCGGTCAACCCGAACCCGCCTTCCTGCCTTTCCACGGCAGACAATTCACCGCTGGGTCAGACCTTCCGCTTCAAGGAAGTCTTCCTTGGCAATTCTGCCAAGCCGCGCCTTTCGATCGGCATTGGCGTGAACTGGAATTCGCCCTTTGGCCCGTTCCGCATCGACTTTGCCCATACGCTCCTGAAAGAGCTGGG
This sequence comes from Sphingomonadaceae bacterium, assembly GCA_020446665.1. Taxonomy (GTDB): domain Bacteria; phylum Pseudomonadota; class Alphaproteobacteria; order Sphingomonadales; family Sphingomonadaceae; genus JACXVD01. Next base: position 2,534 of record JAGREF010000316.1, on the reverse strand, counting down.
CGACGATACGAAACGCTTTACCTTTAACGTAGGAACACAATTCTGATGAAAAAGCTTCTCAAGCCGGTGCTTGCTGCCGGTCTCATCCTCACTGCTGCACCGATGGCTGCCGCGCCTGCCGCCGCGCAGTCGGCTGTAAAGGGCGTTGGCGTGGTGAGCCTGCCCGCCGTGATGGCCAATTCCAATGCCTACAAGACCGCCGAGCAACAGCGCCCGGTGACCTACAAGGCCCAATATGATCAGGCCGAGGCCCGCCGCCAGCAGATCGCTGCCCAGCTGCAGCCGCTGGTGGACAAGTTCAACACGGACCGTCAGGCACCCAACCCGAACCGCGAGGCGTTGCAGCAGCAGGCCGTGCAGATCCAGACCATCGAGCAGAATGGCCAGCGCGAATTGCAGCAGATCCTCGCACCGGTGGCACTCAGCCGCGCCTATGTTGACGAGCAGATCGAAGAAAAGCTGAGCGATGCGATCCAGGCGGCGGCGAAGAAGAAGGGTGTGACCCTGATCCTCGACCCGACGCAGGGCGCGATCATCTTTGCCGATGCGCAGTACAACATCACGCAGGACGTGCTGAACGAACTCAACGCGTTGCTGCCGACCGCGCAGCTGGTGCCGCCTCCGGGCTGGCAGCCGCGTGAAATTCGCGAACAGCAGGCCGCTGCTGCTGCTCAGCAGGCAGCCGCACAGGGCGCAACGCAGCCGGCTGGTCCGGCCGCGGAAGGCCGCTAAGGCAAATAAACGGGGGCAGGGCATGAGCGATACTGACAGCGCAAGCGGCGCGACCATTGTCGATTACGACATCCACAAGATCCTCAAGGCCCTGCCTCACCGTTATCCCTTATTGCTGGTGGACCGCGTCCGCTCGATCGAGCTGGGCGAGCGCATCCATGCGGTGAAGGCTGTCAGCTTCAACGAAGATTTCTTCCAGGGCCATTTCCCCGGCGCGCCGATCATGCCCGGCGTGCTGCAGATCGAAGCCATGGCGCAGGCTGCCGCGATTCTGGGGATCGAGACGCTGGAACTGGCCGGGACGGGCAAGCTGGTCTTCTTCATGGGGATCGACAATGCGAAATTCCGCTCGCCCGTAACACCGGGCTGCCTGCTCGATCTGGAGGTCGAATTCCTCCAGAAACGCAGCCGTGTGTATAAATTCAAGGGCAAGGCCAGCGTGGATGGCAAAGTGACCAGCGAAGCGGAATTCACCGCCATGATCGCGGATCCGCCAAAAGCGTAATTTTGTTTTCCGCACGCCATCCGGCGCTTTTTGTTTCGCCTCAAGCGCCGGCGCGGGCGTCCGCCCGCTTGGCTATCCTCCGGGGGCCCGACCCCTGCGGGGCCACCCCTCCGGGCGCGCAGTCGCGCTTGCGGCGCTGCGCGCCGGACCATTCCCGGCCATTAACCTTTGGCGATGAAACGCGAGGCGAAGCCGAGTGCAAGCCCGACCGGGCGCCCGCAGCGATTGGGCCGACAGGCCCCTTGAGCGAGGATTTCGCGCGCCGGATGGCGTGCGGAAAACAAAAGACTCCGGTTTGGGTTGCTTTTCCCCGGATCGCGCACTAAACGCGCGCCTTTCCATCCTGCAGGCCGGTCGGAACCGGCCATGAGCAAAGGACCAAGACGATGAAAGCCGAAGGGCATCCCGACTATCACATGATCACGGTCAAGATGACCGATGGCACTGAATTCCAGACGCGCTCCACCTGGGGCAGCGAAGGCGATACGCTGGCGCTGGAAATCGACCCGACCAGCCACCCGGCATGGACCGGTGGCCGTCAGCAGCTGCAGGAAGGTGGCCGCGTGGCAGCCTTCAACAAGCGCTTCGGTGGCCTCAGCCTCAAGAAGTAAGCTTCACACGAGTTTTGCAGCGCAAGCTGTAAGGGGAGGGCGGCCTGACGGGGTCGCCCTTTCGCGTTTCAGGCCCTCACGCGCATTTGATGCAGCGGGTTGCGATGGGGCGGGCTTTCAGCCGTTCTGGCGCGATCTCATCGCCGCATTTGGCGCAGGTGCCATAGCTGCCATTCTCGATCCGCAGCAAGGCGAGGCGGATCTGGTGGATTTCGTCGCGCAGCACATTGTCCACCCCTTCCAGCGCTTCGTCATCGGCGAGATCAGCTGCCTGCTCTTCCCAGTCGGCATCGAGCGGATGGCGCAGATCGTCCTCGATCACTTCGGCGCGCTCCAGCAGATTGGCCAGCCGGGTTTCCAGTTCGGTCTTGATTGCAGCAAATTCAGTCATCACCACCCCCAGGGCTGTTCACGATACCATTTCGTGATCACATATTTCGTGCCTTTGCGCACCTTCATCCCGTGATGGAGTGTCGCGGGATTGACGGTGCCATCGGGCTTGCGATTATTCCAGCACAGCAGCTTGCCTGGCTCTGGCTGAAACGTTTTGCCGATCACTTTGAACCGCGTAGCACCTCCAGCATCCACTTCATTGAGATAGATCATGAAAGTCCATGTGCGCTGGCCGGCAACCGAACAATATTGCGCCCAGTCCGCACCGCCGGGGGTGAAATAATCCGTATGCG
>JAGREF010000315.1 GCA_020446665.1 Sphingomonadaceae bacterium | reverse complement strand
CGAACCGTGATCCACGGCGAATTTGCCCACGCGGCCTAACGCTTTTCGTAGCGCTTCAACCCTTCGCCCAGCTCATTGTCGATGATTTCGATCCGGTCGCCGGTCCAGTCGGCAACAAAGGCGCTGCTGCGGCGCACATTGGGTGCAAAGCGGGCATCATTGCCCGCCACAGTCAGGCCATCGGCGCTGTTTTCGTGGTTTTCTGCACCCACGGCGATGAAGGCGGAATAGTTTTCCTTGTCCTGGCCCTGCACGAACCAGTTATTGGTGATCTGCCCGGTGGAGCCATTGGGCAGGTCGATCATGTAATTTGTCCCGCGACCAGCGGAATCGTCAAAGCTGGAGGCAGCGATATCCACCCGGATCGCGCGCGCCTTTACGTAATGGCCGCCAACGCCCCGCTCAAACCGGCTGCGTGTAATGCGTACATGGCCATAAACGCCGAAATAGACAGAATGGGCGCAGCCACCTGGGCCTTCGCATGTGCCCAGCCCGCTGAATGTGCTCTTGTCGATCACGACCCGGCCTGCCGGATCATCGCCAGAGAGGATGCCCTGCTGGCTGTCAGCAAACCAGCTTTGCGCGACGGTGAGATCGCCCTGCTCCAGCCGGATGCCCGATCCATTATAGTCCGGCACAGCCATGCGGCGGAAGGTAATGCCGGAAACTTCGGCGCTGCGTCCGCGCAGCACGAAGGCGGCTTTGCCTTCGCAGGTTACGCCGTCAAAGATCACGCTGCCGGGGGTGGTGGCCATATAGGCAATCGCGCCACCTTCCTGCACTGCGCATTCGCGATAGGTACCCGGCGCAATGGCAATCGTGCCGGTGCCATTGCCGATGGCACTCACCGCCTGTTGCAGCGTGGAGTAACCACGGCCGGTTTCCGTAACGGTGAAGGGCGCAGGCTGGGCCTGTGCCGGAACGGCGGGCAGAGCGGCCAGAACAAGGGCGGAAAGGCTGGCGGACAGCGCGATTCGGGTGCGGTTTTTCATGCCCCTGCCATAGCGCGACACGGTTAACAGCACGCTAAACACTCGTTTGGGCTTTGGACTTTTCAGTCCCCTTCGCCCCAGCGCCACCGCCATTCGCCTCTTGTACGCCGTTTGGCAGCGATGATCAGCACCGCTGTTGCGGGAATGATCACGGCAAAGGCGATGGCGGGGCCGGTTTCCGGTTCGAACGACGCCAATTGGCCGACCCCGGCCAGAACCGCGAGATAGGAACCGAGCAGTGCCCAGCCCTGCCACGCTATTGGCCAGCCTGCCCCATAGCCATAGCGTTTGGGCGCGAACCAGGCGCCGGGTTCGAAGAATTTGTGCAGCATGGCTTACTCCTCTCTGGGGGGGCGGCCCCGGCGCGGACGCGGGCTTTGCTCCACGGTAATTCCGCGCGCCTTCAAGGCTTCACGCAGCAGCATCTCGATCTCGGCATTGGCGCTGCGCAATTCACTGGCGGCAAGGCGCTCGACCGCGGCATGGACTGCCGGGTCGAGGCGAAGGGCGAAGGACTTTTTCTGGGCCATGGGTCCGCTCGCCAATAGGGCCTATTGGTAGAGCGAACCGGTATTGACCACAGGCTGCGTCTCGCGGTCGCCGCACAGCACGACCAGCAGGTTCGAAACCATCGCTGCGCGCCGTTCATCATCCAGTTCGACAATCCCGTCTTCCGACAGCTTGGCCAGCGCATCCTCGACCATGCCAACCGCGCCGATCACCACCTTCTTGCGCGCCGCAATCACGGCATCGGCCTGCTGGCGGCGGAGCATGGCCCCGGCGATTTCCGGTGCATAGGCGAGATGGGTCAGCCCGGCTTCGTCCACGACAATCCCTGCCGGAGCGAGCCGTTCGTTCAGTTCCGTGCGCAATTCATCATTGATTACGTCGGCACTGCCGCGAAGCGTGGTGTGATCCTCCTCGCTCATATCGTCATAAGGATGGCGCGCGCCCACGGTGCGCAGGCCAGCCTCGATCTGGATATTCACGAATTCCTTGTAATCATCGACATCGAACACGGCCTGCGCCGTATCGGCCACGCGCCACACGACGTTGCAGGCGATCTCGATCGGATTGCCGCGCAGATCGTTGATCTTGACCCGTTCCGAATGGACATTGTGAGCGCGCGCAGAGATCTTCTTGCGCATCATCCAGGGCCACACCCAACGCAGCCCCTCGGACCGGTCGGTTCCGCGATATTCGCCGAACAGCGTGATAACAGCACCCTGATTGGGCTGGATCATGTAAAAGCCGGAAGCGACGATCAGCACTGTCAGGATGGAGCCGACCAACGTACCGGCAAAGGCGAGCTTGGCAGCCTTGCTCGCGCCATCCGGCGGCAGGCCGGGGCCGACCACGACCCACACGGCCAGCACTGTCACGGCAACCATGACCAACAGCATGATATAGCCATTATACCCGCTCGCGCGGACTTCCCGCGTGACATTCATTCCCCTGGGATGACCAGTCATGTGATTCTCCTTTGCGATATAATTATGATATCATATTTATATCAGAGGTGCGGAGAGTCAAGGGAATCCGTTCTGGGGGTGTGCGAAAGCGGACTTGCGACTGGCGACCTAATTGCGGATATTTGTCATTTCTTCCCCCAACCCGTCACCCCGGACTTGATCCGGGGTCCCGCTATTCTTCCAGCGCAAGGCTTGCTCAAATGAGCAAATCATAGAGATCAGACCAGTCGGGATTGGCTCGCTCAATCAGCTCGAATTTCCATTCGCGACGCCAGCGTTTGATCCGCTTTTCATGCGCGATGCAGTCTTCGATGGATTCACCTTCTTCTGCCCAGACAAGGCGATGCAATCCATAACGCACGCAGAAATCCGAACCGCTGCTCTCACGATGCTGGAAGATACGAGCGGCAAGATCGGACGTCACGCCGACATAGATCGTCCCGCGATAGCGGTCGGCCATAATGTACACCCAGCCACCCTTGCGCTTGCGATCCATGGCGGCACTTCAAGGGAAGCGGGACCCCGGGTCAAGCCCGGGGTGACGGTGTGTGGTTAGGAGGGGCAGCTTTCCACCCAATCCCGGCCATTCAGCTTGCATCCCGCGCATCCCGATACCTGCCGTACCTGACGACGGATCGCATTCACCCGGCCTAATATTGCCGCACTACCTGCAGAAAGGCGTCGCCATGGGCGGCGAGCTTGCGGCTGCCTATGCCGGAAATTTCTCCCATTTCCGCCAGTGAAGCCGGGCGAGTGGCAGCCATTTCGCGCAGGGTGGAATCGTGGAAGATGACATAGGGCGGCACGCCCGCTTCCTGCGCCAGCGTGCGGCGCAGTTCGCGCAGGGCTTCGAACAGCGGATCGCCAACCGGGTTGGGCGTGGTGTCGCCCCTTTTGCGCTTTCGTTCGGGCTTTGGGGGCAGCACGATGGTCACCGGCTGCTCGCCCTTGAGGATCGCCTTTGCCCCGCCGCCCAGCGCCAGCCCGCCATGTTCGGTCGCCACCAGCACGCCATGCGCTTGCAGCGCGCGGGCCAGCGGGCGGAGCAGCGCGGCCTCTTCCTCACCCACTATCCCGAACACACTCAACCGGTCATGCCCGCGCTCGACAATCCGGCTGTCTGCTGCACCGGTGAGCACTTTCTGAATATGGCCAAAGCCATAACTCTGCCCGGTGCGATAGACCGCGCTGAGCAATTTGCGCGCTGTCTCTGTCGCGTCAGTCACATCGGCCGGGGTCAAGCAATTGTCGCAATTGCCGCATTGTTCGGGCGGGTCCTCGCCGAAATGGCGCAGCAGCAAAGCGCGGCGGCAGCGATGGGTTTCGACCAGCATGGCCAGCGCGTCCAGCCGTTTGCGCTCGCCGGCCTGCCGCGCCTCTTCCACTTCGGACAGGCGCTGGCGCGCGCGGGCAAAATCGCCTGCGCCCCACAACATTACCGCCTGCGCCGGATCGCCATCGCGCCCTGCACGGCCGGTCTCCTGATAATAGGATTCGATCGATTTGGGGATGCCCGCATGGGCGACAAAGCGCACGTCAGGCTTGTCGATCCCCATGCCGAAAGCGACGGTGGCGACCATGACCATGTCCTCGCTGGCGACAAAGGCTGACTGGTTGGCCGCGCGCACCTCCGGATCGAGCCCGGCATGATAGGGCAAAACCGGGCGGCCAGTTGCAGCGGCAAGTTTCTCCGCCAGCTCCTCCACCTTTCTGCGGGTGGGGGCATAGATGATCCCCGGCCCCGCCTCGTCCTCCATGATTCGCGTCAGCTGCCGCACCGGATTGTCGCGGTGGCGGATGGCGTAGCGGATATTGGGACGGTCAAACCCGGCGATCACCAGCCCGCCCGGCGGGATGCCCAGCTGGGTTAGGATATCCGCCCGCGTCTGCGCATCGGCGGTGGCGGTCAGTGCCAGCCGCGGCACATCGGGGAACCGCTCCATCAACGGCAACAGCTGGCGGTAATCGGGCCGGAAATCATGCCCCCATTCAGACACGCAATGCGCTTCGTCGATGGCAAAC
>JAGREF010000314.1 GCA_020446665.1 Sphingomonadaceae bacterium | reverse complement strand
CGGTATCCGCCGGACAGCGCATAGGCAAGGCCGATCCAGAAGATCAGCGCGGAAAGGCCCCAGCCAATGGCAAAGCCGGTCTCCTCGCCGCTCATCTCCCAGGTTGGATCGCCGGTGATGATGGTGCAGGCAGGCGTACCGCTGGCAAGTTCAAATGCCATGCGCGTGTAGGGAATTGCCAGCAAAACCGGGATGATGGCGGCGATGATCACCGGCCAGCGCTGCGGTTTCCAGCACAGCAAGGCCATGCCCAGCAGGTTCAGCGGCAGAGTGAAGATGTAGCCAATCAGCCCGTCTGGTGAATTCTGAGTGCAGGTGCCGACGCCGGCAAGCATGGCGTTCAAACCTGCGATAGTCAGAATCAGGAACGCTGCCAGGGCCCGCCAATACGCCATTCAGCCGCCGCCGACGAAATGGACGATTTCCAGCACATCGCCATCAGCGATCGCGACCTCTTCCAGCGTCGAACGCGGCGCGATTTCGCCATTATGCTCGACGGCAACCTTGGTCGGTTCCAGTTCCAGCTCGCGCACGAGATCGGCAATAGTGGCGGCTTCTGTCCGGCGGGGTTCGCCATTGATGGTGAGAGTTTTGGTGTCGCTCATTCCTGCGCTGATAGCGTGCAGGATGCATGGCGCAAGTTGAGGATGTGCCCCAGCGATACCAGCGCCACGCCGATAATGGTCAGCACCGCTTCCTCTGCGCCATGTGGCACGGCGAGCGCGCCGCCCATGAAGGTCAGGCCCATCATGGCAATAACGAAAGGTGCCCGGCGGCGATGGCGCAAGGCGCCCCAGCCAATCGCAACCGCCGCGATTACCAGCGCCAGCGCCAGCCCGATACGATGGATTTCCGGTGCCAACAGCCATTGCCCACCCAAGCCAAGCGCCGAAACGACCACGATACTGGCAAGGCAATGAATCGCGCATAGCCCCGAAAGGAGCAGCCCGGCGCGATCAAGCCGCTGGCGAATCGAGAGGAAGCCGGAATTCATTACGCAACCGATGTATGTGACAACGTAACATTGTTCAAGATGGCTGACAGGATTCTCTTTACAACAAAAGGTTGGCCGCACGGGTTTTCCCTTGCGTAAGGGCGCTTTGCCTAGCATTTGTCGAAGCCATGATAAGTTCAGTCAGCATGAACCGGGGATTGCTCCGGTCCGTGGGGGGGGCAGCGCGCCCTGCCTTGCTGGTGCATTGGCTGTATGTCGTCGCATCACTGGTTGTGCTGATGGTCGCAGTGGGCGGGATCACCCGCCTGACCGAAAGCGGCCTGTCGATCACTGAATGGAAGCCGATCACCGGCGCAATCCCGCCCTTGAGTGAAGCGCAGTGGCAGGCGGAATTCGCAGCATACCAGCAAATCCCTGAATATACGCAAGTCAATGGCCCGGCCGGTATGACGCTGGCGGATTACAAGTTCATCTATTTCTGGGAATGGGTGCACCGCTTGCTGGGGCGCGTGATCGGGCTGGCCTTTGCGCTGCCGCTCGCAGTGTTCTGGGTGAAGAACTATATTCCGCATGGCTACAAGCCGCGCCTGCTGGCCCTGCTCGCGCTGGGCGGGCTGCAGGGCGTGTTTGGCTGGTTCATGGTCCGCTCCGGCCTTTCCGGGCAGATGACCGATGTCAGCCATTTCTGGCTCTCGATCCACTTGCTGACAGCCCTGTTTACGCTGGCCGGTCTGGTCTGGACCGCGCTGGACCTCCGGATGTTGCAGCGCGACCCGGCCAGTGTCCGCGCCCGCCTGACAGGTTTCGGGATCATGGTGGCGGTGATCCTGTTCATCCAGCTCCTTCTTGGTGCATGGGTAGCGGGGCTGAATGCCGGCCATGCCTCTGACACCTGGCCGCTGATGCAAGGGCGCTTCGTGCCGGAATTCGATATGAGCAAAGGTTTTGCCTGGGCCATCACGCATGATCCGTTCCTGCTCCATTTCCTCCATCGCTGGTGGGCGTGGATTGCAGTGATTGCACTGGTGTGGCTGGCGCGCCGGGTGCGCACAGCCGACCGGATGGCCTCGGTGGCCGTGCACATTGCCTTTGGTACGCAGATCCTGCTCGGCATAGCGACCGTTAAGACCGGTATTTCGCTATGGGTTGCGGTAGCGCACCAGCTGGTTGGCGCATTGCTCGTGATTGCTGTGGTCTGGGCGATCCACAGGCTGGGGCGATCACCATGGCGGCCTTGATCTGGTGCCCTTTCCCCGATGAAGAGGCTGCCCTTGCCGCCGGGCAGGTACTGCTCGATGAACAGCTGGTGGCGTGCTGCAATATATTGGGCAGCATGACATCGCTGTTTGCCTGGCAGGGTGAAACCAGCCGCAGTGTGGAGACCGGCGTGCTGTTCAAGACAGACAGTTCAGTGCTCACGGCAGCCGTGGCGCGGCTGGAAAAGCTGCATCCTTACGCAGAACCTGCTATCCTTGGCTGGCACTGCGACGCTGCAGCGGAAGCGACCAGGACCTGGCTTGGCGCATTGGCAAGGGGGGGCAACGCATGAATCCGTTTGATCGCCGCCGGGCGCTCCAACTTGCGGCAGGGTTCCTCGTGGCGCCTACCTTGTTTTCGCGCACGGCGCAGGCAGGTGTTCGCGAAGTCAGTTCACAGCTGCCGATCCCGCCTTCGCCGATGATGCTGACGCGGACGCTGGAACGCGAATTGGTGGACGGGAACATGCTGGCGGTGACGCGCAGCTGGCAGCTTGGCTTCCGGCCGTCTGGCGGGGGTGTTCTGGTTACCGGGACTCAGATGGCGGCCACCGTCACCGCTCCGGATTCGCTTGCGCCGCTTGCCCGGCTGGAGCAGCAAAGGATTGACGGGTCACGCTTCCCCCTGTGGCTGGATGGCCAGGGGATGATCCAGGGGACTGATCCTGCACCCCGATCGGACATGTTGGAGCAGGCTCTGCAAATCGCCGTGCGACGCATTCGCGATGCAGAGATGCCGCCGCGCCAGGCGCAGGCCGCTCAGGACATGCTGGCGCGCATCACTCAGTCCGCAGGGCAGATGCTGGGCAACATGGCACCGGATTTCTTCTTCCCCCGGCAACTGGTCTGGGCGGAAGAGCGTGAGCTGGACCTGCCCGGCGGTCTGCGTGGAAGTGTCGAGGTACAGTTCAAGGCACTGCAATGCGAAGACAGCCCCATGCTGCGCCAGTCCAATCGAGAAATCGTGACCCGCATTGGCGCGACAGCACGCAAGGCCAGCGAAAGCTGGGAGCTGGTGCCTGACGAATAGGGTTCAGGCCCGCTCCTATCTACGGCGGTATTATTTTACCTCCTCGTTGAACCCCGGATTTGCTTGACTTGGCGCGCATAAACGCACAGATGCGCCGCTCTTCACGGGTCTGCACGGGCAGATTCGCGGGTATAAAACATTTCAGCAATGGAAAGAAACAGCCATGAAGGCTCTGACCAAGACTACCCGGTCCATCAAACCGGCCGAGGTGGAAAAAAACTGGCATCTGATCGATGCTGACGGGCTGGTCGTTGGCCGCCTCGCCACGATCATCGCCAATATCCTGCGCGGCAAGACCAAGCCGAGCTTCACCCCGCATGTC
>JAGREF010000313.1 GCA_020446665.1 Sphingomonadaceae bacterium | reverse complement strand
CCGGCACCTGCAAGGACCGGGACATTCTGCGGCACGAGCCGCACAAGCTTCTGGAAGGCGCCCTGATCGCCGGGCACGCGATCGGCGCGCACAAGGCGTATATCTATATCCGGGGTGAGTTTTACGACGAGAGTTCCAACGTCTGGAAGGCGATCCACGAGGCGCGCGAGGCGGGATTGCTGGGCAAGAACGCCGCCGGTTCGGGCTGGGATTTCGACGTCGAACTGCATCGCGGTGGCGGGGCGTATATCTGCGGGGAAGAATCCGCGCTGCTGGAATCGCTGGAAGGCAAAAAGGGGCAACCGCGCAACAAGCCGCCGTTTCCGGCCATGGCGGGGCTTTATTCCTGTCCGACCACGGTCAACAACGTCGAAACCATCGCGTCTGTGCCGACCATCCTGCGCCGGGGCGGGGAATGGTTCGCCGGTATCGGTCGCGATGCCAAGAACACGGGTACCAAGCTGTTCTGCATTTCCGGGCACGTCAACAATCCGTGCAACGTCGAAGAAGCCATGGGCATCCCGATGAAGGATTTGATCGAACAGCACGCGGGCGGCGTGCGCGGCGGGTGGGACAATCTGCTGGCGGTCATTCCCGGCGGGTCGTCGACACCGCTTTTGCCCAAGGATATCTGCGACAGCGTGGTGATGGATTTCGATTCCCTGCGCGCGGCGCAATCCGGGCTTGGCACCGCAAGTCTGATCGTCATGGATAAATCGACGGACATCGTCTATGCGATCGCGCGGCTGGCGAAATTCTACATGCACGAATCTTGCGGGCAGTGCACGCCGTGCCGCGAGGGGACCGGGTGGATGTACCGGATCATGCGGCGCATGGTCACCGGGAACGCGACGATCGAGGAGATAGACGTATTGCTGGAGCTGACCAAGCAGATAGAGGGGCATACGATCTGCGCGCTGGGCGATGCCGCTGCATGGCCGATTCAGGGCCTGATCCGCCATTTCCGCCCTGAAATTGAACGCCGCATTGCCGAGCGACTGCCGGAGGCTGCTGAATAATGCCTAAAGTCACCGTAGACGGACAGGAAATTGAAGTCCCCGCAGGGGCGACTGTCTTGCAGGCTTGCGAGCTTGCGGGGAAGGAAATCCCGCGTTTCTGCTATCATGAGCGCCTTTCCATCGCGGGCAATTGCCGCATGTGTCTGGTTGAGGTTTCGCCCGGTCCGCCCAAGCCGCAGGCCAGCTGTGCGCTGCCCGCTGGCGAAGGGCAGGTGATCCGCACTGACAGCGAAATGGTCAAGAAAGCGCGCGAAGGGGTGATGGAATTCCTCCTCATCAACCACCCGCTCGATTGCCCGATTTGCGATCAGGGCGGCGAATGCGATCTTCAGGATCAGGCTGTTGCCTATGGGCGCGGCGGATCGCGCTATGAAGAAAACAAGCGCGCGGTCACTGAAAAGAATATGGGCCCGCTGATCAAGACGACGATGACGCGCTGCATCCATTGCACGCGCTGCGTCCGCTTCAGCGAAGAGGTCGCCGGTGTGGATGAGATCGGCGCGCTTTATCGCGGCGAGAACATGCAGATCACGACCTATCTTGAACAGGCCGCGAAGCATGAAATGAGCGCCAATGTGATCGACCTTTGCCCGGTCGGTGCGCTCACCAGCCGCCCCTATGCGTTTGAAGCGCGTCCGTGGGAACTGAAGAAGACACTGTCGATCGACGTGTCCGATGCGATTGGCGCGAATATCCGGCTGGACAGCCGCGGCCGCGAGGTGATGCGGGCGCTGCCCCGCGTCAATGATGACGTGAACGAGGAATGGATCAGCGACAAGGCGCGCTATCAGGTCGAAGGCCTGACCCGCCGCCGGCTCGACAAGGTGTGGATCCGCAAGAAGGGCAAGCTGGCCGAGGCAAGCTGGGACGAAGCCTTCAAGAAAATCGCCGCTGCCAAGCCGGGTAAGAATATCGCCGCCGTGGCTGGCGACATGGTCGATTGCGAAACGATGTTCGCGGCCAGGGCGCTGCTGAACGCGCTGGGCTCTGACCTGCTGGAAGGGCGGCAGACCGGTCTGACCTATGACGTGTCGAACCTGGCGGCGGTGAATTTCAACACCACGCTGGCAGGGATCGAAACGGCGGATGCCATCCTGATCGTGGGCAGCCATGTCCGCTGGGAAGCGCCGCTGCTCAACACCCGCTTGCGTAAGGCGGCGAAAGCAGGCGCGAAGATCTTCCTGATCGGGCCGGAATGGGAAACCACCTATCCCGCCACTTTCCTCGGCAGCGATGTGGGCCTGCTGCACAAGCTGCCCAAGGAAGCCGCCGATGCGCTGAAGGGCGCGGAACGTCCGGCGATCGTCGTCGGCGGCGCGGCGCTGGGCAAGGGTGCATTGCACCCCGCACTGGCGCTGGCAGAGAAGTACAAGCTCGTCAAAGACGGCTGGAACGGCTTCAATTCGCTGCATTTCTCCGCTGCTCGCATGGGCGGGCTGATGCTCGGCTTCGCACAGGCAGGCGGCATGGCGGATCTTATCGCTGCCAAGCCCAAGGTCGCGCTGTTCCTTGGCGCGGATGAAGCGGATTTCAGCCAGTTCGGGGATAGCCTCAAGGTCTATATCGGCCATCACGGTGACAAGGGCGCACATGCGGCAGATA
>JAGREF010000312.1 GCA_020446665.1 Sphingomonadaceae bacterium | reverse complement strand
AGCCGCATCAACATGAACCTGCGCGAGACCAAGGGCTGGTCATACGGGGTTCGTTCGATCCTCACCACGCCGCTCAACAATGCCAGCCTGATGCTCTATGCCCCCGTACAGGCAGACCGCACCGGCGATTCCATGGTGGAACTGCTCAAGGATATGGGCGCCTATACCGGTGAGCAAGGCGTGACCGGCGAAGAGCTGACCCGCATGATCAATGGCAATGTCCGCGAATTGCCGGGCCAGTTCGAAACCTCGCGCGATGTGCTGGGCGGAGTGCGCAACATCGTCACTTACGAACGGCCCGACGACTATTACGAAGCGCTGGCCAGCAAGTATGAAGGCCTGACCGCAGAAGAGATCAACGCCAAGGCACGCGAAGTGCTGAAGTCTGACGATCTCGTCTGGGTCGTGGTCGGCGATGCGGAAAGCGTCCGCCCGCAGCTTGACCAGCTGGGCCTGCCGGTTGAAGTAGTAAAGGCAGCGGAAACGGAGGAAGCGGGCGAATAAGCCCCCTTCCCCGCCAGAATTAACTGGCAGCAATTCCTGCAACTAGGAGAAGAGAATGTCTGTAGCCGGAACTTACAACACCACTGTGAAGAGCCCGATGGGCGATCAGAGCGGCACTTTCACCGTTGTCGATGGCGGCGATGGCACCTTTACTGGCAACCTCGCAGGTGGCCTGGGTTCAATGGTTGTCGAGAATGGCAAGGTGAACGGCAACACGTTGAGCTGGTCAATGAACATGACCATGCCGATGCCGATGACGCTGCAATGCACGGCCACTGTCGATGGTGACAGCATTACCGGGGATGTCGTGGCCGGCGCCTTTGGCTCCATGCCGCTTTCGGGAACACGGGCATAAGCCCGCCGAAACTTACAGTACACGCCAACAGAAAGGGGCCGCCGGAGTGATCCAGCGGCCCCTTTCTTGTTCTACGCTTGCCAGTCCGGATCAGGACGGCTTCGCCTTGTAGCCGAAGCGCGCTTCCCATTCATCGAGATTGCCGACGGCAAGCAGCTTGGCCTGTTCGATCCAGCTATCGCGTTCAATCCGCCCGCGGAAGCTGCCCAGATGGCCGTCCACCTCGGCAACGTCACCAGCCGACCATGCCGCAATCTGATCAAACCGGGACACGCCCAGTGAATTGCAGAGCTCGCACAGTTTCGGACCGATTCCGTTGATCTTGGTCAGATCATCCGGATCACCCACAGCGGCGGCGATTTTGGGCTTCGCGATGTCCTTTACGCCGTCTGCGACTGCGCTGGCCCCGGCGCCAACAGCGGCGATTGCGCCAGTCACTGCGCCGCCAGCATCCTTTGCCGTATCAACAACAGCATCAGCAGCACCAGAAACGGCATCGCCAGCCTTGGCTGCGGCATCGGAGACGTGATCGGCGGCAGAGGAAACCGCCTCGCCAGCGCTATCGACAGCGTCCGACACGATTGATCCCAGCCGCCCCCAGATCCACCAGGCCGTGGCGATCCCGATCACAACAGCGATGATGAAAGGCAGCGGATGGTTTGCAACAATGTTCAGCATCTCAGCTCTCCTTGCCCGCGTTGCGGCCCCAGACGAGCCAGCCCAGCCCGATCCCGATGCAATAGGCGATGATCAGCAATATCCAGCTTTCAAGCAGCAAGGGCATGGTCATTCCCCTCCTTCGGCGGCTGGTGCCGCTGTGTTACCCAGTGTGAATTCAATCCGGCGATTGGCTTCATTCGCGCCATCGCCCGGCACTTTCGGCTTGCTGGAGCCATAGCCCGTAGCGGTAATGCGGGCAGCATCCACGCCGCGTTCCGCCAGCGCCGCCGCAACAGCATCAGCGCGTTCCTGGCTTAGCTGCTGGTTGATTTCCGCGCTGCCTGTTGCATCCGTATGGCCACCCACGGCAATCGCCATGCCATCGCAGCCCTTCAGCGCAGAGGCCACTTCATCGACCACCACAAGCGAGCTTTCCGGCATATAGGCACTGCCGCTGCGAAAATTGATGACCTTGCTGGCCATCAGCTCATCGAGATTGCCCTGGCAGGTGGCGACTTCTGCTTCACTGGCGGTTTCGCCCGTGGCAGCCGCATCCGCTGCGCGGTCGCCAAAGGCGCCATTTTCATAGTCGCTGTCCCACATGACCCGGCTGACGCCCGGCACGGCGAGCACGGCCGCTTCCGCCTTTTCGCGGGTGGCATCGTCCACGTCGCCCTTGAGCACCACGACCCGGCTGAGCGGTTCGCTGGGCATGATGGCGGTCACCCCGTCCAGGCCCGCACCCTGCAGCGCGCTGGTTGCATTCGTGCCGATACTATCAATATAGGACTCACCGCCAACCGCGTGCGCCCCCCAGGCGAGCAGCGAAGTTGCTGCCGCCCCCACCAGGAATTTCCCGAATCCATTCATGGGCTTCCCCCTTATTTCGCGTGAAACGAATCGAACTTTCAGGGGAAGGATAGGTTAGAAGTCTCTTTGGTAAAGCCAGCCGCCATCAGGCTTTACGAACCTTTACTGAGCTGTCTGCCCGACAGGAGCACTTTCCGACCAATCTGGATCATCGTGATTGCAGCAGGAAGCTTCTCGGCAAGGAGCCTTGCGCAGGGCGGGCTGG
>JAGREF010000311.1 GCA_020446665.1 Sphingomonadaceae bacterium | reverse complement strand
TGTCCTGCACCGAATCGGTCAGCGGAGCGATCCGGTCGCGATCCTGTGAAAGGCGGACACCGGCTGTCACATTGAGGTTGCGGGTCAGGCGATAGGCGCCGCCGAGATCAACCGACTGTTCGCCCAGCGATTCCAGAGTGCGCGGAGCGCGGCCTTCCTTGCCATCCTGTTCCAGCGCGAGGCGCGGCTGGAAGCGCGATGGCTTGACCGGGCCAACGCCGCGAGCCGGTTCGAAATCGGCGAGATCCGGCATATCAATCTGCTTGACCCCGCGCGGCAGGGCCTCTGGCTTGGCGAAGCTCTGATAACCGCGGGCAATGCCAAGATTATAACGGGTTGTTGCAATCGCCACGTCGCTGCGGCCCGGCTCGCCCGCAACACTGTCAATCGCAGCGCGGACGGAGATGGCCCGGGCCGTCTGATCATCCACGCGAACCGCCACAGTCATGGTGCGATCCTGCGTTGTCGCGGTGCCTGCCGGAGTGAAACGCACCAGCTTGCCCCGTGCATTGACGGCTTCAGCTACGCGCTGTGCCAGCTGCGGATCGACCGTTGCAGGGGTAAAGGGGGTGATTTCATCGATCCCGAAGACTCCACCAGCGCCATCAACTCCGCCAAGGGCGAGCACGGCACTGGGGGCAACCAGTGCAAGCGTAGCAGCCGCAAGCAGCATGGGCGCTGAAAACGCCTTCCCTGCTGATTTGCGAAGCTTGCTCATATGCCTGCCCTGTTATCCTCTGCTCGGGTCTGTGCCCTTCAAAGCACCTGCCCGCTGAACATATCCTGACTCACGACGACTCGCATGTCACCTGTGATTTATATCAAGTGATAAGATCATGATGGCGCTATGGCCAGATTTTTCCGATAGTTGCGCTAATCTCTATTTCTGTGTTGCACAGTATCCACAGGCGAAACTGGATGCGGTTCGGGGTTTGCGGGCCAATTCAGGGCGGGTTAAGCGGATTCCATGCCAATCGCTTTCCCGACTGAAACCGGTCGGCAAGCCTTGCCGCTCGCGCCATGGCGGCTATAGAGGCCATGACATACAGGACAGGAATATTTCCAGAAATGACCGCATTTGCCAGCTTTGATCGCTTCCCCCGCAATGCCGCCCGCGCCGTGGTGCTGACAGCGGCCCTTGCCAGCCTTGCAGCCTGCGGCGGGCGTGAGCGCCCGACAGCGGACCTTGCGGCAGCGCAGGTTACCACGATCGGGGTCAATTCCTATCTCTGGCGCGCGGCGCTGGAAACGGTCAGCTTTGCGCCGCTGTTGCAGGCAGACAGTGCTGGCGGTGTGATCGTGACAGACTGGTACGCCAACCCCGGCAATCCGGGTGAGCGGGTGAAGCTCACCGTCTCCATCCTCGACCAGGATTTGCGCGCCGATGCGCTGCGCGTCGCCGCCAGCCGCCAGGTTGCGCAGGGCAGTGGCTGGGTCGATGCGCCGGTACAGGCTGCCACCGTGCAGAAGCTGGAAGATATCATCCTGACCAAGGCGCGCGAACTGCGCCGCAAGGCTGTAACCGGCTGAGCCAGCGGTCGGGGGCATTATGAACGAGACACGTTTCGATCCGTCGCAAGCCGACGGCCGCTGGCAGCATGCCTGGGAAGAGGCAGGCTGCTTTGCGGCTGACAGCAATAGCGACAAGCCGAAGAGCTATGTGCTGGAGATGTTCCCCTATCCGTCGGGGCGCATCCATATCGGCCATGTCCGCAACTATACGATGGGCGATGTGCTGGCCCGCTACAAGAAGATGCGCGGGCATGAAGTGCTCCACCCGATGGGGTGGG
>JAGREF010000310.1 GCA_020446665.1 Sphingomonadaceae bacterium | reverse complement strand
AGGATCGGCACCACCAGCTGCGGCCCGGCCATGGTCGCGATTTCAGGATCGACATTCTGCGTGCCGATGTTGAAATCGCCCGGTTCGGGCACGAGATAGCCGATCTCAGTCAGGAAAGCCTTGTAAGCCGCCGGATCATGCGGCTGGCCGCGCCGTTCGCTGTGCCATGCGTCGATCTGCGCCTGCATCGCGTCCCGCTTTGCCAGCAGAGCCCGATTGCGGGGTACGAAATCCGCCAGCGCCGCGGCAAAGCCATTCCAGAAAGCATCCACATCGCGGCCAAGCACGCTCAGCACATCACGCTCCAGCATATTTGCCAGAGCAGAATCGACCTTAAGGCCGGCACGGATGGTGTATTCGGTCATATGTCCTCGCACAGGATGGGGCATGGCTTTGCGCCACGCCTGCTACTATGAATATCGCCCGGGGAGGAACCCCCTGCCTATGCAGTTACTGATGCTGCATTGCAACAAAAAATGCCCGATCTACTCGCCGGGCTTGGAGCGGGAGGGATGTCACGCTAGGTGCGGTTTCATATGAAACGAAACACACTTTCTGCTTCGCTGGACGCGATCGACCAGAATGCCATGCTGGAGCAGGTGCAGGCGTGGGCCGCAATCAATACGGGCACGGCCAATCTCACCGGGCTGGCAAAGCAGGCGGAGGCGCTGGCGCAGGCTTTTGCTGTGTTGCCCGGCGAGATCGAGCTGGTCGACCCCGCCCCCGTCAGCGCCATCAACACGGCGGGCGAAGAAGTGCCCATCGCACATGGCCGCCATCTGGTGCTGCGCGTCCGCCCCGGCGCAAACCGGCGGGTGTTGCTGACCGGGCATATGGATACGGTATTTCCGCAAGAGCATCCCTTCCAGCAGCAACGCTGGCTGGACGAGCAGACGCTGAACGGCCCCGGCCTGGCCGACATGAAGGGCGGGCTTTGCGTAATCCTGCATGCGCTGATGGCGTTTGAACGGACCGGCATGGCGGATTCGCTGGGTTATGACGTGCTGGTCAATTCCGACGAGGAAACCGGCAGCCTTTCCTCCGCGCCGCTGATCGCGCAGCTGGCCGCTGGCAAGATTGCGGCGCTGACCTATGAACCTTCGGCCCTGCCCGACGGCACTCTGGCCCATGCGCGCGGCGGGAGCGGGAATTACTCGGTCACTGTCACCGGCAAGAGCGCCCATGCCGGGCGTAATCCGCAGGACGGGCGCAATGCGATTGTTGCCGCGGCTGACCTTGCCATGCGCCTGAAAGCGCTGAGCCATGCCGATCTCAGCGTGAACCCGGCCCGGATCGACGGTGGCAGCGCCAATAATGTCGTGCCCGATCACGCCGTGTTGCGCTTCAATATCCGGCCCAAAGGCACAGCAGCGGCCGAGCAATTTGATTCGGATTTCAAGGCCTTGATTCGCGCAATTGAGACAAATCACGAGGTTGCCCTGCATGTCCATGGCGGGATCACCCGCCCGCCCAAAGCGGTGGATGACCGGGCCCAACGCCTGTTTGATCTCGTCCGGGATTGCGGGGCTGAACTGGGGCAGAAAATTGGCTGGCAAAGCAGTGGCGGCGTGTGCGATGGCAATAATATTGCCGCCTGCGGTGTGCCGGTTGTCGATACGATGGGCGTGCGCGGAGGGGCTATTCACTCTGCTGACGAATTCCTTATCGTGCCATCACTGTCGGAACGCGCCGCCCTGTCTGCGCTGGTCCTCCAACGCATAGCTTCGGGAGAGCTGAATTGACCTTTGTTCTGCGCGCTGCGCGTCCTGACGATCTGGAACCACTCTATGAAATGGCCAAGCTGACCGGTGGCGGATTTACCAATCTGCCCGCCGATCGCGCCGCCCTGAGCAGAAAGCTGGAGCGCGCTGCCAGTGCCTTTTCGCGTGCCGAGGATTCGTTGAAGGACGAACAGTTCGTGCTGGTGCTGGAAAACAGGGAAACCGGGGCCGTGCGCGGCACTTCCCAGCTGATGACGAATGTCGGCCAGCTCTGGCCCTTCTATTCCTATCGCCTCAACACACTGACGCAATATTCCAAGGAAGTGGACAAGACCGTTCGCGCTGAATTGCTCAGCCTTGTGACCGATCTGGAAGGATCGAGCGAAGTGGGCGGGCTGTTCCTCCACCCCAATGAACGCGCCGGAGGCCTCGGCCTGTTGCTCGCGCGCAGCCGCTATCTCTTCATCGCCATGCACCGCGCGCGCTTTGCCGACCGCATTCTGGCGGAATTGCGCGGCATCATAGATGAACGCGGCGGCTCGCCCTTCTGGGACGGGGTTGCGGGCCGTTTCTTCGGGATGAGCTTTCAGGACGCAGATTATTTCAACGCCATCAATGGCAACCAGTTCATCGCCGATCTGATGCCCAAGCACCCGGTCTATATCGCCATGCTGTCCGAACATGCGCGCAGCGCGATCGGCGTGCCGCACCCTTCCGGACGGGCGGCCATGCGGATGCTGGAGAATGAAGGCTTCAGCTTCGAAGGCTATGTCGATATTTTCGACGGCGGACCGACCATGACCGCCAAGACCGACATGGTGCGCAGTGTGCAGGAAGCATGCCCCCGCGATCTGTCTGGCAGTGAAGTGGAAACGGGCGAAAAGGCCATTCTGGCCACCGGCCGGCTGACCGATTTCCGCGCCTGCTATGGGGCGCGGGAATTGCGCGAGGATGGCACCATCGCAATCGACAGCCGGGCCGCCGATACGCTGGATGTGAAACCCGGCGATCAGGTGTGGAGCGTGGCGCGGTGAGTTCGCTGGGCAAGCTGGTCGAAATCAATTTCGATGGTCTGGTCGGCCCCAGCCACAATTATGCCGGGCTGAGCCTGGGCAATCTGGCGGCAACGAAGAATGCAGGGGCCATCTCCTATCCCCGCGCCGCGGCGCTGCAAGGGCTGGAGAAGATGCGCAGCAATATGGCGCGCGGTCTGGTGCAGGGTTTCCTGCTGCCCCTGCCCCGCCCCAATGGCACATTGCTGGAACAACTGGCCGTGGATGACACCACTGAGCCTGCGATCCGGGCAGCAGCATGGTCTGCCAGTTCCATGTGGACGGCCAATGCCGCCACTGTCAGCCCCGCCCCGGATACGGCCGACGGGCGCTGCCACCTGACCGCCGCCAATCTTGTCACCATGCTCCATCGTTCGCAGGAATGGCCCGACACATTGCGCCAGTTGCGGATTGCGTTTGCTGACCAGAAGCACTTCGCTGTGCATGATGCTGTTCCGCCTGCCTTTGGCGATGAAGGCGCGGCCAATCATATGCGCTTTTGCACCGGCCATGATGCGCCGGGGGTGGAAGTGTTCGTCTATGGTCGCACAGGCGGGAAATTTCCCGCCCGCCAGCATGAACAGGCGAGCCGTGCCGTGGCCCGGCTGCACGGGCTCGACCCTGCCCGCGCGGTGTTCATCGAACAAAATCCCGCAGCCATCGCAGCTGGCGCATTCCACAATGATGTGGTCGCTGTCGCCAATGGCCGCGTGCTGTTCGCCCATGCAGAGGCCTTTGCCGACCAGCAAGGTGCCTATGATGCGATCCGCGCTGCCTTCCCCGAACTGGAAGTGGTTGAAGTGCCCAGCGATGCGGTGAGCCTGGCCGAAGCGATCAGCACCTATCTGTTCAACGCGCAGCTGCTCACCCTTCCGACGGGAGAAATGGCGCTGGTCGTGCCCTCAGAATGCCGCGACAGCGCAGCAGTATGGGGATGGTGCGAGAGCATGCTGGCCAGCAACGGCCCGATCCGGCAGGTTATCCCGGTGGATGTGCGGCAAAGCATGGCCAATGGCGGCGGCCCGGCCTGCCTGCGCCTGCGCGTAGTGGCAGACCCGGCCACGGTTGATCCGCGTTTCCTGCTCACCGACGCCAAAGCGGATCTGATGGCAGAGGTCATCGCCCGGCACTGGCCCGAACAGATTGAGCCCGGCCAGATCGGCGATCCGGCGCTGGCAGACTGTATCATCGCGGCACGCCATGCACTTCTGGCGGCTCTGGACCTCCCGGAATTAAGTTAACGCGCTGGACTGTCCGTCGGGACGTCTTACACTGCCTGCATCGTTAACCTTCGTACTGCGCGGGAATCGGCATATGGCATGCCGCTTGCACAGCAGAGCGTTAAGGAAAGGGAGCGCATGCTGGGTAAGGTCAAACGGCTATTCGTGATCAAGACGCGGGTGGAAGCCTATCTGATCATCTTTGCCCTTGCCCTGGGTGCGATGGATCGCGGCAGCCATTATATCGCGCAATATCCCGGCTATGGCGGCTGGATGCTGTTCTGGGCCTGCAGCGGCGCGGTGTTCCTGGCAGGTGCCAAAATCCTCGACGCGCTGCGGATGGAACGCGAACGCGAAGATAGCCAGCGGCTGAGCACGACCAGCGCCTGACTTTCACCGCAAATTCCAGCGTCGAAACCCCGTTCGCCTCGAGCGAAGTCGAGAGGCTGCACGCGCTGTGTCTCGACTTCGCTCGACACGAACGGAGCAGGGACCCCGGTTCAATTCGCCTCAGGCGTACATCAGATCGAGCCGAGAATGTGCAGTTGTGAGAACCGGCGCGCAGCGACCTTTCTGGTCGTGAGAACCGGAAGCGCAGCGAATGTGCATTCGCAAGCCGATATGAGGTGCGCCTGTGGTGAATTAGGTGGGGGATTCTGTTGCTAGGCTCCCCCGGGCCCCCGGAATCCGCTTCTGTTGCCCCGTGGGTCCAACGGCGCTTAAGCTTTGTAAGGTCGGGCCGTTAGGCCTTAAAATTACGCAGCAAGAGCGAGTGCTTCATTATCATTGGCACTTGTAGGTTTTGAAC
>JAGREF010000309.1 GCA_020446665.1 Sphingomonadaceae bacterium | reverse complement strand
TCGAGCAGCAGGATCGGCGGGTCCTTCACCAGCGTGCGGGCAATCGCCACGCGCTGTTTTTCCCCGCCGGACAGTTTCAGCCCGCGCTCGCCCACTTCCGTATCGAAGCCGTCAGGCAGTTTCTGGATAAAGGGCATGATCGCCGCGTCGCGCGCGGCGCGTTCGACCGCTTCCTGCGTCGCATCGTCGCGGCCATAGGCGATGTTGTAGCCGATCGTATCGTTGAACAGCACACTGTCTTGCGGGACGATCCCGGTATGGGCGCGCAGGCTGGCTTGTGTCACCTGCGCAATATCCTGCCCGTCAATCATGATGCGCCCGCTCCACGGATCGTAAAAACGGAACAGCAGCCGCGCGATCGTGCTCTTGCCGGCTCCGCTCGGCCCGACAATCGCGACATGGCCGCCCGCAGGAACCTCGAAGCTGAGACCGTGCAGGATCGTGCGTTCCCTGTCGTAGCCGAACTCGACATTGTCGAAGACAACTGTGGGACGCTTCACGAGCAGGGCGGGGGCACCTGGCGCATCCTCCACCTCCACCGGGCTGTCCATCAGGCGGAACATTTCCGCCATGTCGATAATGCCCTGGCGGATGATGCGATAAACCATGCCCAGCAGGTCGAGCGGGCGGAACAGCTGCATCAGATAGGTGTTGACCAGCACCAGATCGCCGACCGTCAGATCGCCCTTGCTCCAGCCCCACACGGTCCACGCCATAGCGCCTGCCATCAGCGCATTGGTGATGAAGGATTGCGCAATGTTGAGCAAGCCCAGCGAATTCTCGCTCTTCACCGCGGCCTCGGCATAAGCGCGGGCGGCCCCGGCATAGCGGGCCTCCTCCCGCTCTTCCGCGCCGAAATATTTGACGGTCTCGTAATTGAGCAGCGAATCCACCGCGCGGCTCAGCGCCTGCCCGTCGAGCGAATTCATTTCCGCGCGCAATTTGGTGCGCCATTCGGTGATCCAGCGCGTGACTGCTATATAGAGAGTAATGGTGACGCCAGTTGCCGCCACCAGTTCCCACCCGAAATTGATGTAGAAGATTACCGCCACCGCAGTCAGCTCGATCACCGTCGGCGCGATGTTGAAGAGCAGGAAATAGAGCATGGAATCGATGCTCTTGGTTCCGCGCTCAATCGTCTTGGTCACTTCACCCGTGCGCCGCCCGAGATGAAAACGCAGCGACAGGCGGTGCAGGCGGCGGAATACGTCTTCGGCCAGATGCAGCGTCGCCTCTTGCCCGACGCGCTCGAAAATGATGTTGCGCAGCTGGTCGAACAACACGCTGCCAAAACGGCCCGCGCTATAGGCTATCACCAGCGCCAGCGCGACCATCATCGCCTCGTTCGAAGGCGTCGCCATCGCATCGACGGCCTTCTTGTAGGCAAAGGGCAAAGCGAGGATGGTCGCCTTGGCCAGCAGCACCATCAGCACGGCACCGATGATCCGGCGTTTCAATGCAGGGTGATCGCGCGGCCAGAGATAGGGCAGGAAACGCCGCAGCGTCTTCCAGCTGTCGAGGTCGTCTGGCGCTTGGGTGGCGTGATCGGGCGGCATGGTCCGCCCCATCTGGGGCGTGGCAGCGGTTTAGGCAATGGCAGGCAGTTCAGTCACAAGCACAAAACCCCTTTGTTCAGAGGTCCCTCGGCAAGTCGAACAGGATTTCGCGAGAGCTGAAATCAATTGCTACCCGGTCAAAAGCGCGCAGATTTTCCATGCCCAGCAAGATGGCGGGCTTGTCATTCAGGCCCAGCACCTTGAAGGGCACACCATCGGCAAATGTGATGGGCACGCGGGTCAGCACCATATCATCGACCTTGAGCTTGCTCACATAGGAAAGCTCGCCGCTGATCTGGTTGCCATTCACGTCCGTGGCAATCACAGTGTCACGCCTTCTTGCCCGCAGCTTCTTTTGCAGCGCAAGGTTTCCGACGGTCCCCTGCGCGCCCGTGTCAATTATCAGCGCAGTCGTGACCCCATCAATCTTCGCATTAGTTATGATCAGGCGGCCCAGTTTGCGCCGGGCGCGGACGACTATTTCATATCCGCGATCCTGGGGGGCCTCGCTGGCATTGGCGACCAGCATTTCCTCTTGGCGGAAATCAATCACGATGCGCATGTCCTGCAGACTATCCAGCCCCAGGATCCCGTCTGCCCCCAGGTGGCGCTCCTCCAGCAGCGGGGCCTCGATATTGTCGAACACGCGCGAGGCGAATTCCAGCCCGTCAAGGCGGACCAATTGCGTTTCCTTGCTGCTCGCCATGCCCACGATCACAACCGAACCGAGCGGTTCCAGCTGTAGGCGCTCGCCCAGCTGGCGGGTGACAACGGTTGCTTGTGATCCCGTATCGACCATAAAGTTGAAGGGACCTTCACCTTCGATCGTGACCGGGATGGTCATGCGGCGATGGCGGTCTTCGAAGAAGGTGAGCAATTCGACATTGCCCCACGCCTTTTCATCCACCAGCGAGGGTGCAGCACTGCGCAGCTCCGGTTCGCCGGTGTTTGGCTCTGCAGCAGGCGGTTCGGTCGTGGCGACCGCCATGCTGGCAGCACTGAGCAGTGCGAGCGATTGAGCGAACATGTGCCATCTCCCATGGCTGTTGCGTCGGGCTTTATAGCAGTTTCGCTGCCCGGCCGCCATCCATGGGTAAAAGCGGGTCTAGCGGTTGCGGATCAAGGCGACAGCTTCGGCGAGCCGGTCTCTGGCAAAGATGCCGATCCAGCCAAAATAGAATAACGCCCCCAGGCCGACCAAATTGACCAGGCGCAGTACTGGCGAGGCGGGCTGGAAGAACCCGTCTGCTCCAAGCACGGCAGCCGCCATGGCAATTCCGGCAAGTACAGGCGGTGTCAGCGCGGTGACCAGCTGGCGGGCCGTGATCCCGATGATCGGGTTTGAATTGGCGGCCGTGATGATTGTCATGGCCGGATAGACCAGCATCCATGCAATCGCCATGCCGGTGATGCCCCATTGGACGCCAATCAGGAAAGCAATAGGCATCAAGGCGGCGCCCATCGCGGAATTATACATCGCAATTGAGGGTTTGCCGGCTGCATTGGTGGCCGGGGCGAACAAGACCTGCAGAGTCATCCACGGGATCGCCAGCGAGAGGAGGGCCAGCAGCGGGGCGGCGGGCAACCATTTCTCCCCCAACAGGACATGCACCACCGGTTCTGCGGTAACTGACAAGCCAAGGCAAAAGGGGATGGAAAGCAGCATGACGGCGCGGACCATCGTCAGGAAGCCCCTGGCGAGAGCGTCCCGGTCGTCCTGCACCCTTGCATAGGCGGTAAAGGCTACTTCATTGAGCGGCGGCACCACCTTGTTCACGAAGATTTGTGCTAGGAACAGCGAGGTGGTGTAGAGGCCGACCGTGTGGGCATCGAAAGCGCGCCCGGCAATCACAACGTCCGATTGCGTCTGGAAGAAATAGAACAGGCTCGACAGGGCAACGGTACCGCCAAATCCGGCCATGCCGCTGGTCCCGCGAAAATCGAAACTGGGCCAGATGAAGATGCGTGCAGCGATCATCATGCCAAAGCCGCGGACAGCAAAGACTGTGAGCGGTGCAAAGACCAGCGCCCAGACGCCATATCCGGCCATCGCTCCGCCGAGGGCAACAAGGGCCCCCAAGACTGCTGCACTCAGGTTGACTTGGGCCTGGCGGCGGAAATCCATCTCTCGTGACAAGACTGTATAGCCCAGCGCGAGGAAGGGGTTGGTGAGGAAGGCCAGTGAGAGGACTCGCAAGATGTCGGCCACCATTGGCTGTCCGTAATAGCTCGCGACCAAAGGTGCGGTGAGGAACTGGACGAGCGCCAGCGCAGCATTGACGGCCAGCAGCATCCCGAACAGCTGGCGCATTTCGTGATGCGATACCTCCTTGCGCTGGATCAGCGCGTTGGCGAGGCCGTAACCATTGAGCAGGGTCAATAGCGCCAGTACCGCAGTGGCCATGGCATAGAGGCCGTAATCCGCAGGAGATAGCAG
Source organism: Sphingomonadaceae bacterium (assembly GCA_020446665.1). Classification (GTDB taxonomy): domain Bacteria; phylum Pseudomonadota; class Alphaproteobacteria; order Sphingomonadales; family Sphingomonadaceae; genus JACXVD01. Next base: position 1,764 of record JAGREF010000309.1, on the reverse strand, counting down.
CCGCAGGACCAGAAAGGTTGAAACCCACGCGATCATCTGCCCGACGATCTGCGATCCCGACCGCCAGATTATTGCCATCCGAACTTGCGAGCGAAAGCTGGGGGCTTCAGCCTCGGTCAGGCTCACGACTGGCTCTCTCGCGGGGATGTCAGTGTCCGTAGGAAGCTGGCAAAGCTGCGTGTGCTGCCCCGCTCGTGGGAATGGCGCCGCCATTGCAGCATCGGGCGCGCCAGGCCGGGGAAAATCGTCCAGATCTTTTGCGCCACGATCCAGACCGGGCCTTGCAGGTCCCCGTGCATCCTGATCTCGGCGATGCCACCTTTTGTGTCGCCGTCAATGACCCGGTCAATTGCACGTTCGAATTCCAGCACCTTGATATTCCGTTCGATCAGCTTTGCCGCCAGCTCCGCCTCCGGGCGGTCACCCAGTTGAGCCATGGCCTTTTCATAAACCCGGATCTCACCCAGCAGCATCTTGTCGGAATTGGCGGAAGCAGAGGTCGAACGAACACGATATTCGCCGAGCACCTCGTCAACATACAGGGCATGGCCGCCCAGCAACATCAGCCGCACCCACAGGTCGAAATCCTCGGCGTGCGTCATGCCGACTTCAAACCCGCCGATCGCGTCAAAGTCTGCGCGGCGGAATGTTGTGCCGATGTAGACACCGAAACTCCGGTCGAGCACATCGGACAGGGAGCCACGGATGCCGTCACCAGTCCCTTGTCTGGATGTGAAGCAAAGGCGACTCTTTGGCACTGCTCCAAAAATCAGCGCATTGCAGGTCGCAAGCTTTGCCTCACTATCGGCTTCGAGAGCAGCCACCGTGCGCTCCAGATGCCGGGGGCGGAAGCGGTCATCGCCGTCGAGCAGCGCGATATAAGGCGCAGTAGTATGAGCAATGGCTGTATTCCGCGCGCCCGATACGCCCTGATTCTCTGTGGCAAGGAATCGGATGCGCGGATCGGCCAGGAAAGGCTTCACGGCGCCAGCAACGTCATCAGGCGCTCCATCGTCTATAACGACGCATTCCCAGTCCTGCAGAGTCTGTGCCTGCAGCGAGGTAAGTGCTTCGCCCAAAAGATGGGCGACCCCATAAGCGGGGACGATGACCGCAACGCGTGCGGGCGGGGAGTGAGGACGTTGCGACATCAATAAGCGCGATAGCTCTGATTGGGAAAATTAGAGTTAAGAACGCTGCAGGAAACGCAAACCCCGCCTTGGGCTGTGCGGCAAGGTTCGGATGACTCAATTACTGCGCAGCTGCGACTCATTCGGTTCAGCCAATCGGGAAACGGAGCGGATGAGACTCACGAATCTGCACATTTTCGACAGGAAGCGCAGAAATCCGGGGTTTCGAGGCGTCGCGGCAGGCAAAAATCAGGAATTGCAGCGGGCAATTTTTGCGCGTTGGGCCTGGCGGAACACGCACGACTGTGCAGCTGCAGCAAAAAATGGAGGGCCAAAAACCTAGGAAATCCGACCATCTCCAACTTTTCTGAAATAAAATTGCAAAAAGCCGTTGACCGAATCCAACTCCCCGCATAGATGGCCCTCACCGACGCGGCGCTGACGGTCTCCACCGCCACGAAGCATCGGTCGCCAACACTGATCGGACAGCCGGATCCCCCGGTGTAAATCGGGGAACCAATTGCTGTCCGCTTCTACTGTTGAGTGGCTCTTTGACATTGTTAGTTTTTGATGAAGGGACATGTGGGCGACGGCGCCCCGTCTGCGAGTATTAAGGTCGCAGTAACGGGTAACC
>JAGREF010000308.1 GCA_020446665.1 Sphingomonadaceae bacterium | reverse complement strand
CGATCACGATGCTACGGCATCGCTCACTCCTCGCGCCTCCCCACAACCAAAATCGGCTCCGTCAGGGTGGGTCCAAGTAGCGTCAGCAGGCTCTTAGCGCGGTGAATCGGGCCGGATTCGCGGTGAAAATGTGCCAGGGTGCTACGCAAAGCGCACAAGACTCGGCAAACTGCCCGGCAATCCCTATATTGCAGGGGAAAGGACTGGTCGCACGATGCTCAATCGCAGATCTCTGATCAAAGGCACTGTCGCCGCAGGTGTGGCCATCGCTTTGCCTTCACGCGTTTTTGCTTCAGTTGAGACTGCCTCTGCACGCGACCGCGCCCTGTTCGATATCGCCAAACGCGAATTGCAGAAGGCTGGCAGCTCCATCTGGCGCAGCGATATTGTCGGTATTGCCGATTTCGGCCTGCGTTCTTCCGAAGAACGCTTCCACTTCGTCAATCTGGAACAAGGCAGCGTGCGCAGCTTCTATGTCGCGCATGGTGCTGGGTCTGACCCGGAACATGATGGCTGGCTGAACGAATTTTCCAATGTCGAAGGGTCCAACGCCACCAGCCGCGGGGCCTATGTCACCTGGGAATGGTACAAGGGCCGCTATGGCACTTCGATCCGGCTGGGCGGACTGGATGAAACCAATTCCAACGCTCTGCCCCGCGCCATCGTGATGCACCCGGCCGAATATGCCCGCCGCAGCCACGTCGACAAATGGGGCCGTCTGGGCCGCTCCAATGGCTGCTTTGCCATGGACCCGGAAGATTTCCGCGAAGCTTTGTGGCACCTGTCCGGCGGCCGCCTGCTCTATGCTGACTGGCTGAGCCTAGGCGCAGATGGGCAGGAAGTGGCACAGGCCCCGGCCGCCATTCGCCCGCATCTGGCCAATGGCGCGGGCGGGATCGGTGATCTGGGCGTCGGAAGCTATTGATCCCGACGCCGCGCTGATAGCAGGCCGTCAGGTCCGCATATCGTCTTCAATTACGATCACTTCTTCATCGCTGTACCGTGCGCGGTTGAACTGGCGCGGCTTGTCAAAGCTTTCCAGCACCGGCGCATCGCGACCATAGATGTCGTTGAAGCGGCGCAGATTGCCGTCAATATCGACGCCCATGGTGAAATAGGTGATATAGACCGGCATGGTCTGCTTGAAGCCGACCCGCGTATATTTACCGGACTTCAGGATCGCCACGCCTTCTTCCGCTTCAATGCCAGCCTGCAGGATCGCCAGTGTCAGCGCCAGTTCGCTCGCCCGTTCGGTACGCACACAGCCATGGCTGAGCGCACGCATTTCGGAGTTGAACAAGCCGCGCGAGGGCGTGTCATGCAGGAAGATCGCGTGTTCATTCGGCATGTCGAGCTTCATCAGGCCGAGCGAGTTGCCAGGCCCTGGTTGTTGCACCACGGTGATATAGCCATTGGCACCGCGCGTTGCCTTGTAGCCCTTGGCCTTGGCATAGGCGGGATTGCCCAGCACACGAGCGCCCAGCCCCTCACCCTTCACGATGCTTTGCGGCACAGTCCAGGTCGGGTTGAAGATTACCCCTTCAACCGTCTCGGCCAGCTGCGGTGTTGCAGTGCGACCCGGCTTGCCGACAATGGTCTTGTAGGTGCGTACGATCTTGTCATTGACCGTCAGGCGCAGCTGGAATTCTGGCACATTGGTCATCAGATACTGATTGCCCAGATCGCGGGCCAGCCAGCGCCAGCGATCCATGTTTGCCCGGAGCAGTTTGCGCTTCGCAGCGTCGGATTTTGGCGTCTTCGCCAGCTCTTCCTTCAGCCGCGCATAATCGGGATGGGTCGGATTGAGCTGAGCCAGCACACCGGCAATATCGCCGCTGGTCAGCGCGGTGGCCATGATCTGAGCAGTGGGCATGCGGTCCGCATCAGGGTCTACCACAAACCACTGGCGCCGTGCCGACATCGGCGTGCGCCCATCACGCAAATCTTCTGCCAGCCAGCTAAAGCTGGCACTCGCCGCCTGATTGAGTGCATCGCCCGGCCCACCGGCAAGCGCCAACCGCAGCCCATCGAGACCATATTCGTTCGGATCGAGCCCTTCTGCGCTGATCCCTTCAATCACCGCAGCCAGTTCATTCGCATCGGCAATCGACCATTTCTGCACGGCAGGCCAGGTCTGTTGCACAACAGGAGCGGTTTCCTGCACCACCGGCTCCGAAACCACCACGCTTTCATCCGGCATGACGTCAGACTTGATCACCGGCGCGGGTTCGGGGGGAAGCAAATCCGCAGGCGCCTTCTGCGCGGATAGAGAGGTCGCCAGCCCCAGCACAGCCACCTCGGCCAGCAAGCCCCGCAACGCATAGTTCATCTTTATACAGCCCCTTCCAGCCTTCCGGTGCGGCGCGATGCCGCCTGATCGGCCAATGCCTTAACCCCAATTTCCCAAAAGCATCAAACAAAAGGGCTGTCTGGAAGCTGAATTGCGCCCGATTGGTGACGCCGCGCCACACCATGTTTATGGCTGATGGCCATGCGACGCCATGCTGCCTTTCTGCCCATCCTTGCCACAGCGCTGGGAATCGGCCTGTTTTCGCTGATGGATGCGTTCATGAAGAGCGCTTCGCTGGCGATCGGAGCCTATAGCGCGCTACTGCTGCGTTCGCTGATCGGGCTGGCGCTGATCGGTCCGGTCTGGGTAACACTCAAGCGACAATGGCCAAGCGCCGGAGTGCTGCGAATCCATCTGATGCGCGGCGCAGTGGCAGCATCCATGGCGCTGACCTTCTTTTTCGCGCTCACCCGCCTGCCGCTGGCAGAGGCAATTGCCCTGTCCTTCATTGCTCCTCTCATAGCTCTGTGGCTGGCCGCTCTGCTGCTGGGTGAGCGCATCCGGCCGCAAGCCATTGTCGCGGCGGTACTGGGTCTGGCCGGTACGCTGGTGATTGTGGGTGGGCGGATCGGGCGTGAACGCATGAGCGAGGAGGCTGCATGGGGGCTCGCCGCCCTTGCCTTGTCGGCAGTGCTCTATGCCTGGAACCTTGTGCTGCAACGGCAACAGGCGCTGGTCGCCCGTCCGACCGAGGTGGCTGCGTTTCAGAACGGAATCGTTTCGCTGATCCTGCTGACGGCTGCCCCATGGTTGCTGGTTCTGCCCGATGCAGCGGGTTGGCGCGATATTGGCGCGGGGGCCGTGCTGGCAGTCAGCGCTGCGATGATCCTGTCATGGGCCTATGGCCGCGCGGAAGCGCAGGTGCTGGTGCCGGTGGAATATAGCGGCTTTCTCTGGGCCATTCTGTTTGGCTGGCTGTTCTTTGCTGAAGAAGTGACCGCCGCCACTATTGCCGGGGCTTTGCTGATTGCTGTCGGCAGCTGGATTTCTGGCCGCAGCCGGCCCGAACAAAGCGCTGTCTAGCGATTGTCTGCGGCGGTTTCGGCCTTGGCATTCACCTGATTTTCGCTCGCTTCCGCGCTCCGGGAATGATCGAGCAAGGCAGCGGCAATGCAAAAGCAGGCGACCACCATCATCACTGCAGCGGCGACACCCGCGCGCAAGCTGGCATAGGTCTGCTGTTCGCTTTCCTGCATTTCCATGTAACGACCCTCGTCCACCAGCGCTTTTCCTGCCCTTTGCAGCCCCGTGACTAGTCAAGGCTGACCCGTGCTGGCCAGTAAAGCGATGTAACTTTACGACCATCCGCCCCCTTGACCAATCGCGCGCAAACGCGCAGGTGCGCGGCAAATCTCGACTCCGCTCCATGGGGTAGACGGAGCCCACTTTATCGAAAGGACGAAGCGCCAATGACTCAGGTCGGCAAGGACACGCTCGGAACCCGCAGCACGCTGAATGTGAATGGCAAGGAATATGCCTATTACTCCTTCGCCACGGCGGCTGAAAAGATTGGTGACGTCTCCCGCCTGCCCTTCTCCATGAAAGTGCTGCTGGAAAATATGCTGCGCTTCGAAGATGGCGGCTTTACTGTCTCGACCGACGATGTGCAGGCGATTGCCGACTGGCAGAAGAACCCGGTTACCGGCAGCGAGATCCAGTATCGCCCGGCCCGCGTGCTGTTGCAGGATTTCACCGGCGTACCCTGCGTTGTCGATCTGGCCGCCATGCGCGATGCGATTGCCAAGCTGGGCGGCGACACCAGCAAGATCAACCCGCAGGTTCCGGTGAACCTGGTCATCGACCACTCGGTGATGGTCGACGAATTCGGCCACCCCAAGGCGTTTGAGAAGAATGTGGAGCTGGAATATGCCCGCAATGCCGAACGCTATGACTTCCTGAAATGGGGCTCCAAGAGCTTCGAGAATTTCTCCGCTGTCCCTCCGGGTACGGGCATCTGCCATCAGGTGAACCTCGAACATATCGGCAAGGGCGTATGGTCCTCGGTCGATCAGGATGGCGCAAAGGTTGCCTATCCCGATACCTGCGTCGGCACTGACAGCCACACCACCATGATCAACGGCCTGGGCGTGCTGGGCTGGGGCGTTGGCGGGATCGAAGCCGAAGCCGCGATGCTGGGCCAGCCGGTTTCCATGCTGATCCCCGAAGTCGTGGGCTTCAAGCTGACCGGCCAGATGGCTGAAGGCATCACTGCCACTGACCTCGTGCTGACCTGCGTGCAAATGCTGCGCGAAGTTGGCGTGGTGGGTCGCTTTGTCGAGTTCTACGGTCCCGGCGTTTCCTCGCTGAGCCTGGCCGATCGTGCCACCATCGCCAATATGGCCCCGGAATATGGCGCAACCT
>JAGREF010000307.1 GCA_020446665.1 Sphingomonadaceae bacterium | reverse complement strand
GGGTGGTCTTTCTCGCCAATCCCAACAATCCCACGGGCAGCTACATGACCCGCGCAGAAATCGCTGCGCTGCATGCCGCCCTGCCTGCTGACGTGTTGTTCGTGCTCGATCAGGCCTATGCCGAATATCTGGAGCCCGAAGAGGATGATGGCGGGCTGGAACTGGCCGCCGCGCACAGCAATGTGCTGATCACGCGGACATTTTCCAAGATTTACGGTCTTGCGGGCGAGCGGATCGGCTGGGGAACCGGCGCGCCGGGGCTGGTTGCTTCGCTTAACCGCATTCGCGGGCCGTTTAATGTAACCAATCACGGGCAAGCCGCCGCCATCGCCGCGCTGGGCGATCAGGACTTTGTCCGCGCCAGCCGCGAACATAATGCCGCTGAGCGTGCCCGCTTTGTCGAAGCGATGGAAGCGCTGGGCAATCACGGGTTGCGCCCTCTGCCGAGCAAGGCCAATTTCGTGTTGATCCTGTTTGAAGGCAATCTTACCGCACAGGCCGCGCATGACGGGCTGGCCGAGCGCGGCTATGCCACGCGGCACCTGCCAGGACAGGGCCTGCCTCAGGGCCTGCGCATCACCATCGGCACGGCGGCGCAGATGGATGACATCGCCAGCGCCCTGCGCGAAATGGCGGAGGCAGCCGGATGAGCTTTCAGCGCGTTGCGATTATCGGCCTGGGCCTGCTGGGTGGTTCAATCGGCCTTGCCGTGCAGGCAAACCTGCCCGAGCTGCAGCTCATCGGCTATGATGCCGATCCCGCTGTACGCAAGCGCGCAAAAGAGCGTGGGCTCGCCCATGAAATAGCTGAAACTGCCGCTGGCGCGGTACAGGGCGCCGATCTTGTCATATTATGTGTGCCGGTGGGAGCCATGGCCACTGCCGCGCGGGAATTTGCAGATGTTCTCTCCCCCGATGCGGTAGTGAGCGATGTCGGTTCTTCCAAGCAGACAGTGATCGCTGATCTGCGTGCTGCTCTGCCCGGCGCGGCGATCATCCCGGCGCATCCGGTGGCAGGCACGGAACATAGCGGGCCGGACGCCGGCTTTGCCACGCTGTTTCAGCATCGCTGGTGCATCATAACCCCGCCGGAAGGCAGCGATCAGGCCAAGGTGGAACAGCTCGACCGTTTCTGGGCTACGCTTGGTGCCACAGTCGAAGTGATGGACCCGCAGCACCACGATCAGGTGCTTGCCGTGACCAGCCACATTCCGCACCTCATCGCCTATACTATCGTGGGCACGGCATCCGACCTTGAAGAGGTGAAGCGTAGCGAAGTAATGAAATATTCCGCTGGCGGTTTCCGCGATTTCACCCGCATTGCGGCCAGCGATCCGACCATGTGGCGCGACGTATTCCTGAATAATCGCGAAGCGGTGCTGGAAATGCTCGACCTGTTCCTGACCGATCTTGCCCATATGCGCGAGGCGATCCGTGCGAGCGATGGTGAAACCTTGTTTGACCTTTTCACCAAGGGTCGCGCAATCCGTCGCGGGATTATCGAAATGGGCCAGGATGATGCGCGGCCTGACTTTGGCCGCAAGGATCACTGAAATTTACGGATTCAGCGCGTTGATCGCCTCTATCACACGGGCTTCGATTTCTTCACGCGGCAGGCCCGGTTCGATGGGTGCGCCAAAGCGATAGGTGATTGTTCCCCGCGGCTTGATATTATGGCGATAGGTCGGCCCGCTATCGACCGCCACCGGCACCACCGGCAGCTTCAGCATCTTGTACAGCCCGGCAAAGCCCGATTGCAGGCTGCGCCGCTCCCCATGGCGGACACGGGTTCCCTCCGGATAGATAATCAACGGACGTCCGGCCGCAGAGTATTTGTTCGCTGCCGCAATCATCTTGCGCAGAGCGCTGGCACCGCCATCCCTGTCAACGCGAATGACTCCGTAAAGCTTACCCGCATAACCCCAGATCGGAATCCTGAAGAGTTCTGCCTTGGCAAAGGGAGCAGGTAGGGAAAACAGGCTCGGCGCATCAATCGCTTCAAAGAAACTCTCATGCTTGATCGCGTAAAGCGCTGGCCCTGCGATGGGGCTTCCTTCCACCACCACATCAATGCCGAGCATGTTGACCACGCTCCACCGGTGCCAGCGGACCCAGCCATGGATGGCCGCCCGCAATGCTCCTGTACCCAGCAGCAGGCTGGGGCTGACCAACAGGATATAGACCGGGTTCAGCGCCCAGAAGAACAGGTAGAAGGCAAGGTTACGCAAATAGATCATGGCAGGTTATGACGCAGGCCAGATCGCTGATGCCCAGCTGGCCAACAGCTTGTTATATTCCAGAAACAGGATGCGCAGCGATGGTTCGGAAGGGACGGCATCTGGCAGGATCGCCATGTCTGCGGGCAATATGCGGCTCAGCTCACCCTTGGCGCGGCGCATATGCCAGTCCGTCGTCACCAGCCGCAGGGTCTTGTAATCACGCTCGCGCATCCAGGCGGCCGTTTCACTGGCATTGCCGCGCGTATCAACCGCCGCATAGCCCAGCGTGATGCAGCACCGCATCAGCCCGCGCTTGACCTGGTACTCCGCTGCGAATTCGCCCGGCTTCACTTCCGGATCGACTCCGGTCACCAGCATTTGCTGCGCCTGCCCCTTCTCCAGCATTTCCAGCCCGCGCTCGATCCGTCCCCCGGCCCCGGTCGGGACCACCACTGCATCGGTTTTCATCAATCCCGCACCGGTTGGAAGGGTGAGCGCAAACAGCGCAAAGCCGAAGGCATAGACAAGCGTCATCGCGCCGAGGAAACGCCAGATCACAGCATTTTCCTCAAGGCAGCAAGAACGGTGAAGCGTGCGGTCAGCATGGCAATGACTACCCCTGCCAGCGGAATCGCTGCGATCAAGAGCCAATCGACCAGTTGCAAACCGCCACCATCAATCATGCCTGATTCCAAACCGGAAAATTGCTGGCCCAGCAACAGGATTGCAGCCAGCCCCAATGCGAGGCCCACTGCGCCGCCCAAGGCAGCGTCAAAAGCAATGGACCGCTGGAAAATGCGCGCGATCTGGCTGTCACTCCCGCCCAGCAAGTGAATGATCTCGATCGTTTCGCGATTGCCGCCCAGCTGGCTGCGCGCCGCCAGCCACACGGCTGCGGCGCTGGTCAGAGCAAGCAGCACCACGAGTGCAATTGCCAGCCATTGCAGCGAGGAAATGGCCGAGAAGACCGGACGAAGCCAGGATGATTGCGCATCCACCCGCGCATCAGGCGCTACATCGGCCAGCGCGCTGCGCAGCCCGGCCAATTCTGCCTCGCTCGCCTCCCCACGCAGCCTTACATCAATCAGCGCCGGGATCGGCACGGCATCTGCATCAACCCCTGTTCCCAGCCAGGGTTCAAGCAAGGCGTCCAGCTCTTCATCCGGCACTCGCCGCAGACCCGATACTTCAGGCATGTCGGCCAGCACCGCTTCTGCGGCCGCAGCCTGCCGGTCGCGCTCTTGCGGCAAGGCCTGCAAGATCTGTACAGTCGCACCTCCCGACAGTTCCGCCCGTGCGCCGCTGGCGAGGTTGCTCAGCGCCAGCCCACCTGCCGCTGCAATCACAGTCAGCGTAATCATGATCGCAATCACCCACGGCATCGGCCCGGACAGGCGGGCCTGCGGCAGCAATTGCGCCGCCCGCTCCCCGCCAAAGGCAGAGAAGCCGCGCGCTACCTGGCGGGTCACTTTGGGTGCCTCGCTCACAAGGCGTCATCCCGTCTGGGCGGGCGTCGCGGCGGGAAGCGAAGCGCACCGGTGGGATCAGACAGGCGCCCCTTGTCCAGCCGCATGATCAGCGATTCCGGCACTTTCTTGAGAAGATGCACATCGTGGGTTGCGACGACCACAGTCGTACCCAGCCGGTTCAACGCTTCAAACAAGCGCAGCAGCTTGAGCGCCATTTCGGGATCGACGTTCCCAGTCGGTTCGTCTGCCACCAGCATGTCAGGCCGGCCAATCACTGCGCGGGCAATCGCCACACGCTGCTGCTCCCCGCCCGACAGCGTCGCCGGTTTGGCCTCCGCCCGGTGGCTGAGCCCGACCCAGTCCAGCATATCCGCCACCGGCTTCTGCAATTCGGATTCGCGTACGCCGGAAACCCGCAGCGGCAGTGCCACATTGTCAAAGGCGGACAGATGCGGGACCAGCCGGAAATCCTGGAACACCACCCCCAGCCGCCGCCGGAAGCCGGGCAAGCGATTGCGCGGCAGCGTAATCACATCCGTGCCGAACATGCGGATCATCCCGCGCGAAGGTCGCTGGGCGAGGTAAAGCAGTTTGAGCAGCGAGGTTTTCCCCGCCCCGCTGGCGCCGGTCAGAAAGTAGAAACTGCCCGGATAAAGCGTGAAAGAAACATCGCTCAACACCTCCTTGCCGGTGCCATAACGCAGCCCGACATTGTCGAAAGTGATGATATCGCCCTGTTGATCGGTCATTTTTCAGGCCTGTCCTTGGCATAAAGGGCGAGTGTCACGGGCATTGCGAAGCGGCTATAGCCGCCCTGCGATGTGGAAAAAAGCCACTGCCGCCCCTGCACAGGCAACGCAAGCCTTGTTGCGATTCCCTGCCCGGCTTAAGGCAGGTTCACCATGATTATTGCATGCCCTGCCTGTTCCACCCGTTATGTGGTGCCCGATAGCGCCATCGGTGTGGAAGGCCGCACGGTCCGCTGTGCCAAATGCAGGCATAGCTGGTTTCAGGACGGGCCAGAGCTGGATCTGGCAGCAATGGGCGCAGAAGCAGCGCCTGAAGCGCCAGCAGAACCGGCACCAGCCGCACCTCAATCTCCGCCTCAACCTGAGCAGGCAGATCGGCCTGCAGAAGCAGATGTCAGTACCGAATCGGAATTCGACTGGGACGAGCCGGAGGATCAGGCCGATATCGCCGCGCCGCCGCCGGACTATGAAGCTCCGCCGGAAGTGGCCCCGACTGTGGTTGAAACCGCCCCGGCACCAGAGCCGGAGCCGGTCTATACCCACGATGTCTCGCAATTCGATTACGAGCCGCCCTTCCGCCCGCGCCGCAATCCGCTCAAGCTATGGACCATTGCCGGGGTGGTGTTCGCCGTGCTCGCGCTGGGGACAGTCGCGGCAGTGTCCTATGTCGGCCTGCCTGACTGGGTGCCGGTCAGCAAACCGGTATTCGGCCCGCAGCAGGCAGACCTCGTGCTCGATTTCCCCAAGGAAAAGCAGGATCGCCGCCAATTGCCCAATGGCACGGAATATTTCGGCGCCAGTGGCACCATCACCAATGTCGGGCGCGAAACTCGCACGGTGCCGCCAATCCTGATCAATCTGCGCGATGAGCGCGAACGGATCGTCTATACCTGGGAAATCGCGCCGCCCCAGCCCAGCCTGGCACCCGGCGAAGTGATGACGATCAATGAAGCGGCCACGGATGTGCCGCGCTCTGCACGGATCGCGGAAGTGGGCTGGAAACCGCAATAGGCGGTCCGCTCCGGATTTCAGGTAAATTCAAACCAGCGCGTTCCGTTTTCATCGCGATAAATGGTAACGCGCGGATCGCCCGCCGGAATTTGCACATTGGCATCAATCCGCTCGCCGCGAATGATCCGGGCGCTTGCCCGGGCCGTCACGCCAACAGCAGGCATGCTGGCAGGAGCGGTTGGCGCATCCGCGACAGCAGGAGAAGCAGCAGCAAGCAGGAGAGCGGCGAAGGACATGCCGCATGGTTTCCGCTCGCTTTACCATTGCCGCAACTGCGGGAAAGCCCGCGTCCCCCGGCGGGACAGTGCCAGCGAATTTCCTAACGCGCAGCTAGAGCACTTTCCGACCAATCTGGGTCACCGTGACGGAGCCGATTTTGGCCGAGTGCAAGGATCGAGGAGGGAGCCATGCCGTAGCATGGTGACCGACAAGAGACGCCGCAATCGGCCAAAAGG
>JAGREF010000306.1:569-3748 GCA_020446665.1 Sphingomonadaceae bacterium | reverse complement strand
ATTCCTTGCCATATTCACCCCCGCCCCGGATATTGGCGAGCGCGAAGACACCGCCCGCCTCCAGCCAGGCCATGCGCGTGGCTGAGAAAGTCGGCGTCAGCGACACGTCAAACCCGCCATAGCCATAAAGCAGCGTCGGCGCGGCGGCCTTGCTCTCAGCCAGCATACGGTTGCGGACGATGAACATGGGCACTTTCGTTCCGTCCTTTGACGCGAAGAAAACCTGTTCCACGACATAGTCTTCCGGGTCGAAAGTCAGCTCTGGCTTGGCAAATATCTGTGTGTCCCCGCTGGCAAGGTCAAGGCGATAGACGGTGTCAGGCCGGTTGAAGCTTTCGTAATTGTAGAAAGTCTCCGAATCGCCCGGCTTGCCACGGAAACCGCTGGCCGTGCCAATCCCGTTGAGCGTCAGCTCCTTGGCAGGCTTGCCGTCGAGGCCAAGGATAGCAGCCTTGGTGCTGGCATCCTGCAGGTAAGAGACGATCAGCCGGTCACCCACAATGCTGGCCGCTTCGATCGGCATGTCGCCTTCGGCCACCAGCGTTTCCCAGTGGGGCTTGTCCGCAGCTATGTCGATCGTGACAAGGCGATAACGCGGCGCATCCTTGTTGGTCACGAAATACAGCTTGCTGTCCAGCGCGGCGACAAAGTTCCACGCATTCTCGAACCCGGTTACCAGCGGCTTCGCTGCCCAGCCCTCCTCGCCCCGTTTGCTAAGGTCGAGCACATGCACTTCATAGCGCGAATCCGTGCCCAGCGAACTGGTGATGATCACCCAGCGACCATCATGGCTGACCTGCGCATAATGGCCCCGCTGCGGATGATCGGGGGTGGAAAAGACCAGCTCGTCTTCTTCCTGCGACGTCCCGATACGGTGGAAATAGACCGCCTGATTGTAATTCAGCGCCTGAAAGTCCTTGCCCTCTTCCGGCTCCGGGAAGCGCGAATAGAGGAAGCCTTCATCACCGACCCAATCCAGCGCAGTGAACTTTGCCCAGCGCACTTCATCGTCCAGTTGCTTGCCGGTCGCCGTATCGAGAACCCGCAAGATGCGCCAGTCCGTGCCGCCATCCTGCACGGAATAGAGCAGATATTTGCCATCCTGCGACGGTGTCCAGCCAGACAGTGCAGTCGCGCCATCTTCTGCCCAGCTATTGGGATCAATCAGCAGCCGCCGCTCGCCCTCCAGCCCGTCCTGCACAAATAGCTGCGACTGGTTCTGCAGGCCCGAATTGCGAGTATAGAAATAATGCGTCCCCGCCTTTACCGGCAGGCCAAACCGCTCATAATTCAGCAAGCCGCCAATGGTCTGCTTGAACCACGCATTGGCGGGCAACTGGCCCAGATAGGTTTCGCTCACGCCATTTTGCCGTTCCACCCAATCGGCCACCTCCGCATCATTGCGGACATCGTTTTCAAGCCAGCGATAGGGATCGGCGATCTCTTCGCCAAAAAGCTCTTCCACCAGCTCTTCGCTGCGGGTTTCGGGATATTGGGGTGTGGTCATGTCTTCTGCTGCCAGTGGGGATGCAAGGCTGAGGGCGGCGCTTGCGAGCAAGGCTTTGCGGATCATCGGAAACTCCGGGAGGGTTTTGGCTGGTTACCTATGTAACCGCGCCTTGGCGCGACGCAAGGGTGACGGGATTTGTCACTTGCACGCGATGCCTCTTATGCGACTATTTGCATCCCTTTGGAGGACAATGCCATGCGCCTGACCAGTCTTTCGCTTGTTTCCGCCCTCGCCCTGCTGGCTGCTCCGCTTGCGGCTCAGGATCTTTCGCAGGCCGAGCAGTTTGACGAGCGTGTTTCCGCTGCCATCTCGCTTGGCTTTGACGATCAGGTGGAGCAAGCCAATCGCGATCTGCTGACCATCGCCGCCGAAGCCGATGCAGCGATTGCCGCCATCGGTGGCGATAAGCGCGAAGCCGCAGCATTGCTGCGCAGTGCCGGGAATGCCTATTACTATGCGGCGCAAAACCACGATCCGGAATGGAATGACGAGGCCGGACAGGCGCTGGAGGTCGAGTGGCTGAGCAAGTCGCTCGACCGGCTGGAACGCGCATTGGCGCTGGAGCCTGAGAATTTCACCAACAGCTATGAATATCGCGGCGTCGCCGGCCAATTATGGCAACATGGCGAGCGGCTGAAGGATGCACGTTGGCAGCAATGGTCCGCCGCGCGGGTGGCCGCCAATCGTATGCGGATGGCGGAATATCCGGAGGATTATTTCGAACAGAATATGGTGGCAGAGGCGCTGTATGATCATGGCTGGCTGACCAGTGACAAGGCCCTGCTGGCAGAAGCCGACGCGTTGCTGGCCGCCATGCCAGAGGATGAGCGCGGTTACGGCGCCCTGCGCAAGCAGCGCGCCGTGGAAGCTGGCGAAGAGCCTTATTGATCGGACAGCACAAACAAAGAGGGCCGGAGGTTTCCCCCCGGCCCCTTTGGGTGCGGATAGAAGCGCGGCTTACGCGTCTTCCAGTTCCTCGTCATTCATCACCGGGCCGCTGTCCTGACCCTTGGCATCGACGTCGCGCTCGACGAATTCGATGATCGCCATCTGCGCAGCGTCGCTGCCGCGGTAACCGGCCTTGATGATGCGGGTATAGCCGCCATCACGGTCAGAATAACGCTCGGCCAGAACGTCAAACAGCTTCTTCAGCTGGGCTTCGTCCTGCAGACGGCTCATCGCCAGACGACGGTTGGACAGGCCACCCTTCTTCGCCAGCGTGATCAGCTTTTCGACATAGGGGCGCAGTTCCTTCGCCTTGGGCAGCGTGGTCAGGATCTGCTCATGCTTGATCAGAGCAGCCGCCATGTTGCGGAACAGGGCCGTGCGGTGGCCGGATTTACGGCCGAGTTTGCGCTGTGAAATACCGTGACGCATTTTTCTTCTTCCTTCAGTTCGTAAAGGGCCCGTATGAGGTAGCCCAGTGCTGGTCGGTTAGGCCGACCGTCCTTCAACGTCATCCCGGCGAAAGCCGGGATCGCTCTGCCCACGCGCGTTGCGCTTGCAGAGAGCGGCCCCAGCTTTCGCTGGGGTGACGCGATTGTGTTAGCCCAGCAGCTCCTGTTCGAGCTTCTTGGCCATTTCCTCGATATTCTCCGGCGGCCAGCCAGGGATGTCCATCCCGAGGCGCAGGCCCATGCTGGAGAGCACTTCCTTGATCTCGTTGAGC
>JAGREF010000306.1:0-445 GCA_020446665.1 Sphingomonadaceae bacterium | reverse complement strand
TCCAGCTCGTCCACCTTCTTGAGCAGGTAACGGTTGAGCTGGTTCGCATCGCTTTCTTCCGGCTGAGCGGCCATGCCGATCATCGGGCTGGAAGGCTGCGGGATACCGTCTTCGAAATGGACGAACAGAGTCAGCTGGTCCTGCAGGATACGTGCGGCATAGGCCACGGCATCTTCCGGGGTCACCGTACCATCGGTTTCGACGGTCAGGCTCAGCTTGTCATAGTCCAGTTCCTGGCCAACGCGGGCGGCTTCCACCTTGTAGCTCACCTGGCGAACCGGGGAGTACAGGCTGTCGACCGGGATCAGGCCGATCGGCGCGTCAACCGGGCGGTTCGAAACGGCCGGGACGTAGCCCTTGCCGGTGTCTGCCGTCAGTTCCATGTTCAGCGTGGCGCCTTCATCGAGATGACAGATCACGAGATCCTTGTTCATCACTTCGATGT
>JAGREF010000305.1 GCA_020446665.1 Sphingomonadaceae bacterium | reverse complement strand
AGATCATCGTGGTGATGGAACACACTGCCAAGGATGGCAGCGCCAAGTTCATCCCTGAATGCACATTGCCGCTGACCGGGACCAATGTGATCGACATGATCATCACCGATCTCTGCGTATTCCAGCGCCCCGACCACACCAGCCCGTTCCGCCTGATCGAGCTGGCCCCGGGCGTTACGGCAGAGGAAGTCGCGGCCAAGACCACCGCGAAATACGACATCGCGCTCTGATCCTGCGTCAGGCTGCCGGGCCATGTCACACGGCCCGGCTGCCTCGCGTCATGCGCCGTTGCGGCAGCCGGGTTGATGCAGATGATCGTTTGGGTCGCGGCCCGATCCGTGCGATAAGGGGCTATGTCTCTTACTGCTTCCTTTCGTGCCCGGTTTCTTGACGTTCTCGCGTCGATCTACATCTATAATGAACATCGCGGCTACACCTCGCTCGACCGTGTGCTGGAGGCTGTGCGCGCGCGTTGCGCCGACAATCCCGCCTTCATCGCCGAAGTGGTCAAGCATCGCGGCGACGAGGAAAAACATTACCGCATGTTCCGCCGCTGGTTCGAATTGCAGGGGCGCATGCCGCTGAAGGTTGACCGGACCTGCGGCCATATCGACCATTTCATCGAAAGCGTATTTGGCTGCACCATCGATGATCTCGATACCGATGCGATCATTGCCGATGGCGACGAATTCGAGAAGCTGTGCCGGGTGATCATGATTACCGAGCAGCGCGGCATGGAGCAGGTCGAGATCCTGCTGAAGAATTCGCATATCCTGTCAGACAAGGCGATGACCCGCATCTTCGAAGTGGTGGAGCGGGACGAGCCGAGCCACTGGATGCCCTATGACGCGTGGCTGCGCGCCAATGGGCGGCGGCCCAAGCCGAAATGGCGCGAATTGTGGACCGATTACTGGATTCACAAATCGCTGATGCTGGCCAAGCTGCCGTGGCTGTTCATCAATCGCAACACGCCCCGGCTGACCAGCTGGCCCGATGAAGATCCGAATGCCTATGCCGTCAACTGAGGGGCGGCTTTGCATGCTTGCCGGGAAGACCCCGGCGGCATAAGCTTGGCTTAACGCCCGATGGGTCGGCGGGGAGAGCACATCATCAAACGCAGTTCTTCGCCCGGTCTGGCGCTCTTTATCCTCGCCGGGATCGGTACGTTCGGTTTTGTCGACCGGATCGTGGTCAATGTTCTGGTTGAGCCGCTCAAGCGCGAATTTGACCTGACCGATACGCAGGTTTCTCTGCTTGGGCTGGCCTTCGCCTTGCTCAATATCGGCGCCGGGATTGTCATCGCCCGCTATGCCGAACGCGCGCGGCGGCTGACACTGATTTCCTTTGGCGTGGTCTTCTGGTCCGTCGCCACGGCAGCCTGCGGTGCGGCGATGAACTGGACACAATTGCTGCTCGCGCGGATCAGTGTGGGTCTGGGTGAAGCCATCGGCCTGCCCAGCAACCAGTCGGTGATTGCCGATTATTTCCCTGCCAATCGGCGTGCCACGGCGATTTCCGTGCTGCTGTTGGCCCCGCCCATCGGGGCGCTGATCGGATTTGTCGGTGGCGGCTGGATCGCGCAGAATCTCAGCTGGCGCATGACCTTTGTTCTCGCCGCCATTCCCGGCCTGCTGCTGGGAGTTGCCGCCTGGCTGTTTGTGGAAGAGCCGGTGCGCGGGCAGCATGATCCGGGGACCGGGGACGAAGTGCCCGGCTTCATGGAAGTGGTCCGCCGCATGACGCATCTCGCCAGCGCGCGTCACATGATAATCGGTTCAACCATCGCGGCGGCCATCGGGTTCGGTGCGAATTACTTCTTCACTTCGCTGATGATGCGCAGTTTTGGCCTCAATATCGCGCAGGCCGGGCTCTATTCCGGGGTCATTGCCAGCCTGCCTGCCGCCATTTCCGTGGTCGGCAGCGGCTGGCTGGCCGACCGGTGGGGCGCGCGCAGCCCGGCGGCCTATGCGCTGATCCCCGGCATTGCGATGCTGCTCGCCGGGCCGATCTATGCCTTTGCCATCACGCGGGAGAGCCTGTGGCTGCTGCTCTCGCTGGTAAGCGTCTCTGCCTTGCTGCAATTCGGCTATCTCGGCGTAACTTTCGCCAGCATTCAAAATTTGATGCACCCGCGCATGCGCGCCACCGCCTCTGCCATGCTGAATGCGATCTATGGCATTGCCGGGGGCATGGGGCCGCTGATCGTGGGTCTGATGAGCGACCGGCTGGAGGCGATCTATGGCGTGGGCACAGGCCTCAGCTACGCCATGGCGCTGGCCGGGCTGGCCTATCTGTGGGCGGGCGCGCATTATTTGCTGGCTGCGCGGCACGTAGGGGCCGATCTGGAACAAGTGCGACCGGGCGGGGCCTGAAAAGGCTTCTTGTCTCCGATTGACTTCGGTAGTTATTCCTGTATTTCTGAAATTACAGAAATAACCGACTCGTACTTGAGAACCCTCAATGAACCCGATGAACATCCCCGAAGCGCAGGCCTTCATCCTTCATTGGGGTGAAATGGGCACGCATTGGGGGGTGAACCGTTCGGTCAGCCAGATCCATGCGCTGCTCTATCTGTCGGACAGGCCGCTGCATGCGGAGGAGATTTGCGAGATGCTCACTCTCGCCCGCTCCAATGTTTCCACCGGGCTCAAGGAATTGCAGGCTTATGGCATCGTGCGCCGCCAGCACATGCCGCAGGACCGGCGCGACCATTTCGTGGCGGAGAGCGATCTGTGGGAAATGCTCATGCGGATCAGCGCAGAGCGCAAGAAGCGCGAGATCGAACCGACCATCGCCACACTGGCGGAACTGACCGCGAAGCTGGAGGGGCGCAAAGATGTCCCCGCCCATATCCAACAGCGCATCGGGCGGATGCACGAATTCATCGGCACGCTCTCGCGCTGGTATGACGATATTCGCAGTGTCCCCAAGCCGACTCTGGTCGCGTTGATGAAGCTCGGCTCCAGGGTCGCGCGTTTCATTCCCGGCAAGGGGAAGAACCCCTCCACGCCGACCGGGGAATGATTTCCGACAGGAAAGGAGTGAATGCCATGACTGCCGACCCACGCGACGGGATTTCTGGATTTACAGAATATTCGAAAATCCGCGTTATGGACATGCTGGCGCAGCTCTGGAGTGCAGTAGGATGGGGCACGCTGGCCGGGGCCATCATGCTGACAGTCTTCATTGTAATCAGTGCATGGCCGGACTCTGCAGAGCTTATCCTCACAGCCTTCATTGTCGCCTTCCTGATTGTCGGCCTGTTCAATATAGCCGGAATGCTGTTGATCGGGCTGCCGCTAACGGCGTTGCTCAAGGCACTACGCTTCGAGAAAGCCGGGCTCTACGCGGCATTTGGTGCTCTTGCCGGTTTCGCGATCATAGCGATCACGTTTGAAGCATACCGATTGCTCAGCCTCGAAAGCCTGCTCCTGACCTGCTCCGGTGCAGTGGCCGGAGCAGCCTGCGCCTGGCGCTGGGGGCGCTGGCGCGAGAGCTGGTATCGGAATGCAGACGCCGACGCGCAGACTGGCCCCCACCCCGCCGATTCCGAGACGTAATCACAGGAGGCAAGCACCCCATACCCATGCCCAATAATTTCGTAAATTACAGAAACAACAGGAGGCTTCGATGTTTGTTACAATCGCCTATGCCCTCTATCTCGCCATCGCCATTGCGCTCACCATCTGGGTCGCGCGCACGCTTTCCAGGAATGGCGAGGTCTTTCTGATCGACTGTTTCGGCCATGATGAAGTGCTGGCCAAATCGACCAACCATCTGCTGGTGGTCGGATTTTACCTCGTCAATCTGGGTTTCATCCTGCTGGCGCTGCAAATCGGGCGCGAGCCGGAGACGCTGCCTGAGCTTATCCGTTTCCTCTCCACCAAAGTCGGCCTCGCCGTGGTCGTGCTGGGCGGCATGCATTTCTTCAATATGCACGCCATCGCCAGATTCGGCCGCAAGGTCTCCGCCTGGCTGCGCGAAGGTGACTATTACGCGCCGGTCCCGGCCAGCCGCCCCGGCTGAGCCGCGACGCCCGGAACGGGCATGAAAAAGGGCGGCGGATCGCGTTGATCCGCCGCCCTTTTCACATTCCCGATGCGCTCAGATCAGAGCGCAGCCTTCAGCGCATCGACCAGATCGGTGCGCTCCCACGGGAACGTATCGCCTTCTGCCTTGCGGCCGAAATGGCCATAGG
>JAGREF010000304.1 GCA_020446665.1 Sphingomonadaceae bacterium | reverse complement strand
TGGGCACCGGCTATGGCATGACCGAGACTGCCGGCAGTGTTGCCATGGCTGTGGGCGAGGACTGGATGCGCAACCGCGCCGCTGCGGGCCGCGTGCTGTCGCTGGTCGATGTGCGGATAGAGGACGAGCAGGGTAATGTCCTTCCGGTCGGGCAGGCGGGCGAGATCGTGGTGCGCGGGGCACAGGTCATGCTCGGATATTGGGACATGCCGGACGAGACTGCTGCCGTTCTGGGTGCTGATGGCTGGCTGCGCACTGGCGATGTCGGTGTGCTGGACGAGGAAGGCTACCTTCTCATCGTTGATCGCAAGAAAGACATGGTGATTTCTGGCGGCGAGAATATCTATTGCGCGGAAGTAGAGCGCGTTCTCTCGGAAATTCCCGAGGTCAGCGAATGCGCCACTTTCGGTATTCCTGACGAGCGGCTGGGCGAATTGCTGGTGGCGGTTGTACGCGCCAGCGGGATCACGGCAGATGCAGTGAAGCTCCATGTCGGCGAACGGCTCGCCCGCTACAAGGCACCGGGTCATGTGGTGTTCACGGACCAGCCCCTGCCGCGCAACCATCTCGACAAGGTTGACAAGATCGCACTCCGGGGCCGCTGGCCCGAACTGGCAAAGGAAATCGCCTGATGGCTATGCCCACCGACATCAAGATTATCGACTGCATGCTTGGCATTCCCGAAGCAGAGGATCGGGGGGACTGGTTCGCCAGCTTCCGCCCGCTGATCAAGGATCAGGAAACGCTGCAGCAGTTTTCCATGCCTGCACAATATATGTTCAAGGACATTCCGCAGAGCGGCAAGCAGGAGGATTATACCGCCTGGGTGGTCGAGCAGATGGACGCGCATAATGTTGAGCGCGCGCTGGTTGGCTGGAACGACAATGACACATCGCGCCGCGCGAAGGAGAATTACCCGGATCGCTTTTTCTTCGATCTGCCCTTTGATCCCAATGGCGGGGTCGCTGAAATCCGACGCATCCGGCGCATTCATGAAGAGGTTGGCATCTCGGCGCTAAGCTGCTTCCCGGCTGGCACCCTGCCGCAGGTGGCGATTGACCACAAATATATGTTCCCCTTCTACGCGCTGGCATGCGAGCTGGATATTCCGGTCTGCATCAATGCCGGTGTACCGGGGCCGCGCATTCCGATGGATACGCAGAAGGTCGAACGGATCGACGAGGTGTGCTGGTACTTCCCCGAGCTGAAGCTGGTGATGCGGCACGGTGCGGAACCTTGGGAGGATCTGGCTGTGAAGCTGATGATCAAATATCCCAATCTCTATTATTCGACCAGCGCCTTTGCCCCCAAACATTACCCCAAGGCGATCATCGATTACGCAAACACGCGCGGCGCGGACAAGATCATCTATGCTGGCTATTTCCCCATGGGATTGAGCCTGGAGCGGATCATGCGCGACATGGCCAATGTTCCCTTAAAGGATGAAGTCTGGCCCAAATTCCTGCGCGAAAACGCGATCAAGGTGTTCGGCCTCTAAGGCCACCGGAGCCGGGAAGTCTGCTCCGTACCAAACTGTCACGGGCGCGGGAGACAACCCCCCGCATCCCTTGATCCCCGGTCGGATTGGGCCGGGTACTGAATGGAGAGAAACCATGGCTGATGGTGATAACAGCAAGGCAACTGATGCGCGCACGGCACCGGTGCTGGTGTGGCAGATGCTCGAAAAGATGAGCAAGGATGAGCTGCTCGAATGGCGACGCAGCGAGCCCAAGAACCGCGCCACCGTGGAAGAGCGCAATCTGGATGGGCCGTTCCCTTATGGCTGGTATCCGGCGATGTTGTCAGCCGATCTCGCCGTGGGTGAGGTCAAGCCGCTGCGCTATTTCTCCACCGATCTGGTGATCTGGCGCGGCGAAGATGGCCAGCCGCGCATGCTCGATGCCTATTGCAAGCATCTGGGCGCGCATATGGGCTATGGCGGCAAGGTGACGGGCAACAATATCGAATGCCCCTTCCACAGCTGGCAGTATAATGGCGAGGGCGTGGTGGAAGACATCCCCTATGCCAAGCGTATCCCGCCGCAGGTGAAGCGCCCCTGTGACATTCAGTGGCCAGTATGCGAGGCCAATCGCTGGATCTGGTTCTGGTATCACCCCGATGGTGTCGCCCCGATGTGGGAAGTGGAGCATCTGCCCGAAGCGTCTGATCCTGAATGGACCGATTATGACGTGTTCGAATGGGATGTATGGGGCAACCTGCAGAACATGGCCGAAAACGGCGTGGACGCAGCCCATTTCAAATATATCCATGGTGCTGCCGACATGCCCGACTATGAATTTGACTGGGGCGAAGGCAATCATCTGCGCGGTGCGCGCCTGTTCGTGAAGATGGGGACGCCACGCGGCGTGGTCGATGGCGAAATTGCCTATCGCAATGTCGGGCCGGGTCAGAGCTACACCCGCTTCACCGGTATTTGCGAGACATTACTCGTCGCTTGCATCACGCCGATCGACAAGGATCATGCCGTTTCCCGCTTCTGCTTCACGCAGCCCAAGGCGCAGAAGGAAGGCCCCGCAGGCGGCGCTGCGCGCGCCATCATCAAGGATATTTGCAAGCAATTCGATCAGGACAAGGTCGTGTGGGACCGCCAGAAATATCTGCCCAATGCTCTGGTTTGCGATGGTGACGGCCCGATCGGTAAATTCCGCAGCTGGTACAGCCAGTTCTACCAGACCAAGCAAGCTGAAGCAGCGGAATGAAGGCGACACGGCGCGAGGCCCTGAAAGGGGCCGCAGCTACCGCGATTATCGCGGGGGGAGGCATGACAGGCATGGCAAAGGCAGCAGCGATTTCTGACGACGACTATCTGGCGCAGGATGCGCTGGGTCTGGCCGAGCTGGTGCGCAAGCGCGAGGTTTCGGCAAGTGAATTGCTGGAAATGGCGATTGAACGGGCCAGCAAGCAGGATGCAAAGCTCAATTTCCTCGCTCAGGAAATCTACGATTATGGGCGTGAGAAGATTGCGCAGGGTCTGCCAGAGGGGCCGTTTACCGGCGTGCCTTTCCTGGAAAAAGACTTGCACATGCACATTTCCGGGGTCCGTTCCGGGCAGGGCAGCCGCCTGTATGATGACTATGTGCCGGACTTCACCTCTGAACTGGTCAAGCGGCATGAAGCGGCAGGCCTTGTCATTTTCGGCAAGACCACGACACCCGAATTCGGCCTGACCGGAACGACGGAGAGCCTTGCCGAAGGGCCGACCCGCAATCCTTGGGATGTGACCCGCAGCAGCGGCGGTTCCAGCGGCGGCGCGAGCAGTGCGGTTGCCTCTGGCGTGATACCTCTGGCCCATGCCAGCGATGGCGGCGGCTCTATCCGCATTCCGGCCAGCACTTGCGGGCTGTTCGGGCTGAAGCCCAGCCGCGGGCGCGTGCCCATGGGCCCGCTGCGGACGGAGGGGTGGGGCGGCATGTCCACCAATGGCGCGCTGAGCCGCAGCGTGCGCGATAGCGCCGCGCTGCTGGACGCAACGCATGGGCCAGAGCTAGGCTCGCGCTATTCCGCACCCACGCCAGACGGAACCTTCCTCTCGCAAGTCACTCGCGAACCGGGAAGCCTGCGTATCGCGCTGATGCTGGAACCGATCTCCGGCGCGCCGGTCGATCCTGAAGTGGTTGAGGCAACAAGGCAGGCTGCCAAGCTGTGCGAAAGCCTGGGCCATCATGTTGAGGAAGCGTCGCTGAAAATCGATGCGGCCCGCATGGGTCAGGCCAATTTCGCGCTAATCTCCACCGCGCTGGTGGTCGATATTGATGCGAGGGCCAAAGCGGCAGGTGTCGATGTCGGGCCCGACGTAATCGAAAAGATGACGATGGGTTTCTACCAGTTCGGCAAACAGGTGCCGGGAACCGCTGTCGCATCGGCCAATAATCTGATGCAGGAAATTGCCGTCACGGTCGCCCGATTCATGGCGAATTATGACGTTATCCTGTCACCGGTGCTTGCGAGCCCTCCAGCAAAGCTGGGTGTTTACGATCTCGACAAGGATGATTTTGCGGCCTGGGGGGCTGCGGTGGGTGCCTATGTGCCGTTTACCGGCCTGTTCAACGCTACGGGCCAGCCGAGCATGTCGGTGCCGTTGGGCATGTCGAAAGGTAACCTGCCCATCGGGTCCATGTTTACTGGCCGCTATGGCGACGAAGCGACGCTGCTGCGCCTCGCGGGACAATTGGAACGCGCTGCACCGTGGTTTGACCGCTTGCCGCAGCTCGCAAGGGAGATTTGAAGGATGCGGGGATTATCGGGACAAGTCGGCATCGTTGCCGGGGGTGGGCGCGGGATTGGCGCTGCAACCGCCAAACGGCTGGCAGAAGAAGGCGCCTGCGTCGTCATCGGCGACATTATGGGTGACTGGGCGCGCGAGGTCGCGACAGAGATCGAAGGCGCCGGCGGGAAGGCCATCGGGGTCGATCTGGATGGCACTTCGCCGGAAAGCCAGCAGGCCATCGTGCAGGCGGCACTGGATAATTACGGCACGCTGGATTTCTATCACTCCAACCTCGCCGGTGGGACGGAAGGCGATATTGATGCGCTCAATTGTCCGCTGGAAGTGCTGGACAAGAGTTGGGCGATCAATGCCAAGAGCCACTTCATTGCCACCCAAGCAGCACTGCCAGTAATGCTGGAGCGCGGTGGTGGGGCAATGATCTATACCTCATCCGGTGCTGCCTCTGGCGCGAGCCCCTGGCAGGTTGCCTATCCCATGACCAAGAATGCGATCCACGCTTTGGCGCGCCATGTGGCCAGTAAATGGGGTAAGAAGGGCATTCGTGCCAATGTGATCTGCCCCGGCGTGGTGCTGACCGAAGCAGTCAGGATTCACATGACGGAAGAGCAGGTAGAGCAGGCGCTGCGCCGTGTCCCGCATGAGCGCTTGGGCGATCCGGCCGATATTGCAGCGGCAATCGCATTCCTTGCCTCGCAGGATGGGGCATGGGTCAATGGGCAGGTCTGGCATGTCAATGGCGGCATGCAGATGCGGGATTGAGGCCAATGACAGGCGCTATCGGGCAAAAGCTGCCAAATCGCTGGGTCGTGCTGCTGCTATTGCTGGGCATTGCGATCTTCAATCATGCGGATCGTTTTTTGCTCGCGGGGCTAGTCGATCCGATCAAGCACGAATTTGATGTGTCCGACAGCTTTATGGGGCTGCTGATGGGGCCCGCCTTTGCGGTGTTCTATTCCAGCCTCGCAATTCCGATTGCGATCTATGCTGATCGTGCCAACCGTGTGCGGATCATTGTTGCGGGTTGCGTGATCTGGAGCTTGTTCACGATCCTGTCTGGCTATGCCGCTTCGCCGACGCAACTGGCTCTGGCCCGGGTAGGAGTTGGTGTGGGCGAGGCTGCTTTTCAGGCTCCGGCCTATTCGCTGATCGCCGCCTATTTCGCGCCGGAACAGCGGGGCAAGGCCTTCGCAGTGATCGCTTTGTCTACCTATTTCGGCCAGATGCTGGGCTATGGCGCAGGCCCCGCAATCGCAGAAGTGCAGGATTGGCGCTTTGCCTTCAAGCTATTCGGTCTCATTGGCCTGGGCATTATCGCCTTGGCTTGGCTGATCATTCGTGAACCAGCGCGCGGACAGGCCGCGACCGTCAGAGCCGCTTTTCTGCCGCTGGTCGCCCGTACTTTCAGGCTGGCCAGCTATCGCGGGATGATGTTTGGCATGGGGCTGGGTGTCCTGTCCGGCATTGCATTCGGCTTCTGGGGCCCAACCCTGTTTTCGCGCAGTTTCGATATGACCATGGCAGAGGCTGGCTCTGCCTTTGGTGGCGCGTTTGTGATTCCCGGCATGCTGGGCGCAATTATGTTCGGTATCATCGCTGATAAGGTGGCCAGGCGCGGTTATGGCAGCATGCTGATCCTTTCTGCAATTGCATTGGCAGCTGCGACAGCAGCGGTGATTGGCGCAAGCTGGGCGAGCTCGCTTGGCGTTGCGCTGGCATGGGCAGTGCCTGCAGGCCTGTTCGGGGGCGGCTGGGCTGTGGGAATTTATGCCGGGTTGCAATATATCCTGCCGGACAATCTGCGCGCGACAGGGACGGCAATTGCCATGCTGGCCGTGAACCTGCTGGGATATGTCATTGGCCCCTGGCTCGCGGGTGCCTTGAGCGATCAGTTTGGCGAAGGGGCGCTGGGGCTGCAACAAGCGCTCAGCGTAGTGCTCCCGATCGGTTTTGTCGGGACTTTGTTGTTGTGGCGCGCAGCCAAGTCGCTGGAAGCAGATCGCGACACGCTGCAAGCGCAAGAGAAATGATGAGCGGGACATTCTGCAAAGACGGCTTCACAGCCAGCCCTTACTGGCGCTAAGGACTCGGCCATGAACGGAAATTTCGAAATCGACGATATTGACGTATCCATCATCGCCGAATTGCGCGAGGATGGACGGGCCAGCAACCAGCAGATCGCCAGCAAGCTCGGGCTGACGGCGGCCACAGTCTCTGCGCGGATCAAGCGGATGGAAGATGCCGATAAATTGCGCGTGGTTGCTGTGTCGGACTTCAGTGCCCATGGCTATAATCTGCTGATTCAGGTGGCAGTGGAAGTTGATGGCCGCGCCTCATCCGAAGTCGCGGCAGATCTGGCCAAGTTGCCGGAAGTCTTCGCAGTGCATCAGGTGACCGGGCGGTATGACATCGACATGCTGATCGCGGTGCGTGACTATGACGAATTGAAGCATGTGATGCTGGAGCGGCTCGCCGGGATTCGGGGGATCCGTTCCATGCTGCCTGCGATTGCGACCGCAATCCCCAAATACAAATTCGATGTTGCCCCGATAGAAGCGAGGGATGCGTCATGAGCCAGGTGCAGATTGATGAGCTGGATCGCCAGCTGATTGACATCCTGTCAAAGGATGCCCGCATCTCCAACCGCAAGATCGCGGCCGATCTGGGCGTGACCGAAGGCACTGTGCGCGGGCGCATCCGGCGGTTGCAGAATGACCGGCTGATTGCCTTCACAGCGATCACCAGCTTCGAACTGGCGGATAATACCAAGATGGCCTTTATCGGCGTGCAGGCCGACTTCGGACGTGTGAACGAGATTGCAGACACCATTGCCAAGCTGCCCGCCATCGACGCCGTGATGATCACCATGGGCCGCTTCAACATTCAGGCATTTTGCCTGTTCAGCGAGCTGGACAGGCTGCACGAAATCGCTTCGGAAGAGATCCTTTCCATTGATGGCGTGCACCATGTGGAAAGCTCGATTGCGGTGAAGACGCTCAAATATAATGCCCGGATCGTGAAGATCACAGATAGCTGATCGCAATTTGCGTAACGTCTAATGCAATAGATTACGCATTGGCTGCATTGAATGCCTTGCCATCCTTGGTTTGCGATGGCACAAGGCTCCCAATCTATGAAAACGTGGATTCGGGAGAGACGCGATGGCAACCACTGCAGATTACAAGCTGGGTGAATTCACCTATCCGCGCGGCTGGTTCATGATCGGCATGTCGGGAGATGCAACCAAAACGCCGCTGGCAGTGCGTTTCTTTGGCGAAGATCTGGTTTTGTATCGCGGCGAATCCGGGCGTGCCTTTCTGGTGGAAGCCTATTGCCCGCATATGGGTACGCATCTGGCCATGAACACCACCTCTTACGTGGTGAAGGATGGCGAGCATGTGGAGGGTGATAATATTCGCTGCCCCTATCATGGCTGGCGGTTTGGGCCGGATGGCAGCTGCAACGACATCCCCTATTCCCCCGCATCGCCGCCCAAGCGGGCTTGCCTGAAGACATTCCCGCTGACCGAACGGGCCGGGGCGCTGTGGGCATGGTATGACGCCGAAGGGGGCGAGCCGGATTACGAACTGCCTGAATTTGAAGGCTATGGCGAAGATGCCTGGGTCAACTGGACTCTGTCCTGTCTGGGTGAGTTGGACAGCCATCCGCAGGAAGTGGTCGATAATATTGCTGACAAGGGGCATCTCACCCCCGTCCATGGCTCGATCAATATGGAATTGTTCGAGAACGAATTTGAAGACCATATCAGCCGCCAGATCCTGTCTGCCGGGCACAAGACGCTGGCTGCCGATGGTGGCGAGCCGATGACCAATTACACCTGGTACACTGGCCCCGGCATACTGCAGTCCAAAATGGTGGGTGAATTCCCCTCGCTGATGCTGATCGCGCATACGCCGATCGAGGATGGCCGGGTGAAGGTGTGGTACGGCCTCAGCGTCAAGGTTGCGAATGACAAACCGACCGAGGAAGATGTCGCGACGGCCAAGCAGTATGAGCAGGCCGGGATCGAGGCCTTTGCGCAAGATTTCGAGATCTGGGCAAACAAGCGCCCTTGTCTCAATCCGATGATGGTGAAAGGCGATGGCCCGTTCGACAAGGTGCGCATCTGGTATCGCCAGTTCTTCAACCCTCGGGCGCGGGCAGGCGAGTTCCAGAGCCGCGTCAATGGCCGCTACGTGATTCAGGGCACCAATCGCGACCCATGGGATGAGGTTGCCTGAATCCGGCATCCTGTGGCATTTCAGTTACGCAAAACTGCATTTGCGTTTTGCAATTCCTTTTAAATGCGCAATTCAGATTGACTTTCGTTACGATTTTGTCGAATGACCGTTGGCAATAAACGGTTTCATGGGAGGAGAGCATGGCCAAGATGGGCAATATTTCTCGTTTTCTGCTGGGCGGTAGCCTGGTCGCACTGACTGCAACCCCTGCTTTTGCTGAAGATGCGGAAAGCAATGATGGTGTCATCATTGTTACCGCTCAAAAGCGTGAGCAGAACCTTCAGGAAGTTCCTCTGGCTATCTCTGCGATTGGGTCTGAGAAGTTGGATCAGTTGCAGGTTAAGGATACGCTGGACATTAGCGGCTTGGCCCCCAACGTCACAGCGGTCGGGGGTACAACCAGCCTCGGTGCTTCGATAATCTCGATTCGCGGCCTGACATCGGGTGGTTCTATTGATTTCAGTCTTGATGCTGCCAATGCAGTTTATCTCGACGGAATCTACATTGCGCGTAACGGCGCGGCCGGACTGGATGTTGCCGAAATCGAGCGCGTCGAGGTGCTTCGTGGTCCGCAAGGTACATTGTTCGGGCGCAACACCACCGGTGGTGCCATTTCCTTTATTTCCAAAAAGCCCAGCAACGAATTCGGCGTACGTGCCGAAGTGGGGTATGGGAATTACAATGCGTTGTCTGGCAAAATTGTCATCGATACCGGCGAGATCGTGGATGGCCTAAAAGCCACTTTTTCCTATTCGCACCGTGAGCGGGATGGCTTTATCGACAACTTGCTTGAGCCGCGCGATTCTCGCGATCCTGGGGCGCGCAAATCGGACGGGTTCCGCGTAGCTCTCCGGTATGAGCCGACTGATACGGGCTATTTCCAGTACATTTTCGACTGGTCGAAAATCACCGGTAATCCCAATGCTTTTCAGCTGACCAATGTCGCTGACGGCACGCCGCGACCACCTGTCAATGTCGGCGGAATTGACGTGGTACAAACCCAACAAACCTCTGTAGCTCAATATCTTGCCGGCGCCACTTCTCTCGAACCGCAATGTGCGGCGCTCAATATCCCTACCCGTGAGTACCGGGATGCGGTCTGTCACAATAGTGCGGGCGGAGCGATGGACAAGATGTGGGGGCACAACTTTCAGGTCGGCAATGACTTTGGCGACTTCGGGGTGAAGCTTACCGCCGGTTACCGTAGCTGGGATAGCGCTGACTATGGTAGTGACCTCGACGGCATCGGGACCATTCAGGGGTCACTGTTTTCTCAGGCGACCCTCTTCAATGGCTTTGCCGGTACGCCGGCAGCCGGGTTCTTGCCCTTTGTGTTTCCAGCTGGAACGCCGCAGACAGTCATTGATTTTGTCGCCAACTCCCCGGTTCCGACGACGAGTCAGGACTTGTTCTACACAACGGCAGAACGCACGCATGACCAGTTCAGCACCGAACTGGAGATTTCCGGAGATACGGACAGTTTAGACTGGGTATTGGGCGGTTTCTATTTTTGGGAAAAGGGGAGCGTGGACAATCCGCAGACAAGCGGATTTGTTCTAGATACCAATGCAGCTGTGTTCAGCCAGTTTGGCCCACTCTCACCCGTATTCCAGGGTTCCAATCCGGCTCAGTATCGCCTCGTCGTTACTCCAGCCGTCCTGAACTATACTGCTGGTGGAGAATCGACTGCAATATATGGCCAGGCAACAGTCTATCCCGGTGGCAGAGATAGCGGCCTGAGCCTGACGGCCGGTGGACGTTATACTTGGGACAGCAAGTCGATCACCAGGTTTCAAAACGGAGCTGCTCCTTTGGCAACGCCAGAGCGAGGTGATGCCAGTTTCAGCAAGTTCACATGGAACCTGATGGGGCGCTATGAGCTTTCTCAGGATGTAAGTGTCTATGCTCGCGTGGCAACTGGCTATCGTTCGGGTGGTTTCAATGCTTCCGGGCCGGTCGTTGCCGGGACGTCGCAGATCGACTCTTTTGGCGCAGAATCGTTGATCTCCTATGAAATCGGGCTCAAATCGCAGCTGTTTAACCGTAGGTTGCGGTTGAATATTGCGGGCTATCGCAATGTGTATGACGACCTGGCGATCACCCAGCCAGTGTTGACCGGCACAGGAACCTTCCAGACCCAGATCGTCAATGCTGGTAAAGTCGAATATACGGGCGTAGAGGCTGATTTCGTTGCCATGATCGGCGATGTCTTCTCGATCGACGGCTCCGTTGGTTATGTCGATGTGAAGTATAAGAGTTTTGTCGCTGGTCAGCCGGTTAATCCAGCTGATCCGGTTGTGAACATCGCCGAATTCTCGCGCGCTGGCTACACATCACCGTTCACGGCGAACCTTGCGTTGAATGCGGTATTCCCGATTGGCAACAATGGCATGGAGTTGCGTGCGCGGGTTGGCTTTACGCACGAAGATGGAAAATACAGCTTCAACAACTCCATCAGCTCGCCATTCAACGACCAAATCAAGGGTGAGGACGCCGATCTGGTCGATGCGCAAATCGTGCTAGACAAGATTCCTCTCGGCGGCAGCGAAGCCAGGATCATGATTTGGGGCAAAAACCTGACAAATGATCATAATTTGGTTCGCGGGATCGATTTTGGTCCGCTCGGCTATGCTGGTGGATATTTCAATGACCCGCGTACTTTCGGGGCTACCATCGGGTTCAAATATTGAACTTCAGGCATCACTAACTGGGATGGGCGGATCTAGCCACAATTAGATCCGCCCGTCCTAGCAGTCCGATTAATTGCGCATGATGCCTTCCGCCCAAAACTAGGCATGGAGATCAGGAATGCTTCGTTCGCTTCTTACTTTCGCACTGCTGTTTAGCGCGAGTTCAGCCTTCGCGGAAAGCCCAATTGAACCCAATGCGGATGATGTACTGCTCAAACAGGGGCGTACGCTCATTGTAAGAGAGCATCCCGATGTTATTCGCAACGTATTCCGTAATGATGGTTTTGGCGGGCCTTCCAGCCCGATGATTGCACGCAGGATGCTCTCGGATGCGCCGGAACTGGTGGCTGAGGCACGGGCCAAAATGTCCATCGAGCCACAAGGCGATGGGCTGTGGCTGTTGCGCTTTCCCTATGTCAACGTAGCGTTGGTCGAAACGCAAGATGGGGTTGTGGTATTTGATGCTGGCTATGCATCCATAGGGCCGGTGTTGGTGGAGGTAATCCCGACCCTTACCAAAAAGCCTGTGACGCATGTCGTCGTCAGCCATATTCACAACGATCATGCCTATGGTTGGAATGCGTTAAAGCGTCGCTGGCCGGATTTGAAAACCATCACCAGTGACCTGTTTCCGGCGATGGCTGAGAAAGAGGTTCGCTTGGGCGGCAGCATCGGCAGGCTGAACAATCAGGAAATCGAAACCTGGCCGACATCGCCTAGCCGGCTACCGCAGCCCGACATCGTATTTCACGATCATCTCTCGCTCATGATCGGTGGCGAACAATTTGATTTCTTCCATGCCCCTGCAGAGACCGAGGAACAGATCTGGATGTCGGTACCTGGCAAGGGGGCGGTATTTGCGGCTGATTACTATCAGGGTTTTCTGCCCAACGCTGGCAATGGCAAGCGCATTATGCGCCATATCGACGAGTGGGCGGCGGCACTGCGGGCTATGGTTGCCCTGAAGCCAACGATCCTTATGCCGGCCCATGGTCCGGCCATTTCAGATTCCAAGGAAATCTCAGATAATCTGTCGATTACTGCAGAGGCCCTTGAGTATATTTCTGAAGAGACAATCCGGCGCCTTAATGATGGTGAAAAGCGCGATGAAATAGCCGCGAATTTCATATGGCCCGAGCGATTTGCCAGCTCCCCGCTTCTTGACCAGCAATATAACCGTCCGGAAGATATTTCGCGCATGGTTTCGCGGCGTTGGACCGGTTGGTGGGACGGTGTTCCGTCACATTTTTCCGCAATGAGCTTTCAGAAGGAAGCTGCAGAAGCACTTTCACTTGCGGGCGGTCTGGATGCTGTCGATCGGCGGGCGCGCGAACTCTTGCCGACCAATCCTCGCCTTGCTGCGAGGCTCGCTGACTGGGCCTATTTCGGGGCTCCAGGAGAAGAGAAGGCATTGCGTCTGACAGTTGACGTTTATGTAGCAAGACTGGCTGAAGCAGGAATGCCTCTGCAGGAATCGACTGTCTATCTCGATCATGCCGCACGCGCACGGGCTCAGCTAGAATTGCTCGAATGCGGGCCCAAATAGGCGCGGTGTGTTGTTCTTGAGTGCTGGCGAAGGCACATGTCCGGGACGAATTGGCAAATCCGTTTGAGTGCCGGGACTGGAGTGTCAAGCAGTAAAGAGAGGACCTGCAGAATCGTGGCCTACCGATTGCTAACCTTCGCGGCCATCCTAGGCATCGGAATTGTGCCTGGAGCATATGCAAATGCGCCCACCCGCAATCCATACCTTGCGGATAGTCCCAATAATCAAAGCCATTGGAATGATGCGGCGACTGACAGCACTGATGCCGCTGTGCCAACAGGCCATTATTGTATGCAGCCGGGCGGTTTCGCGATTGCCTATGCTGACACGCTGGGAATACCAGCTTACGGCGCAGACGTGGCAGGCCGGAAAGTCTACTGGTTTTTCTCCGGGACCGCGCTCCGCAAGCTGATGTTCGAGGATGGCGACTGGGTGGAGGTTGCCCGCCAGCCTATCCGCATGACGCTTCCAGATTATCGCCCTTTATCCAGATCGAAGCGCGAATGGCAGGCTCTCGAGCTGAATGGCTTGCTCAAGAAGGGTGATGAAGCAGCCATCGCTTCATTCGTGACAGCCCAGCCCAACCGGCTTCAATTTGCCGTGGAAGATCAGGTTGGCCAAGGTGTGCTCTATTCGCTATTCACCCGCGATAACGGTTTCCTCGGCGCCAATGCACGAGGGCTCGTAAGGATCGACAACATAGACCCTGCGGACCCCCAATCGGGTCTTGCACCGGCGTTGCAAACAGTCTTGCCCGATGAATTGTTCGACAATGCAAAAGTAGCGGCGGGCACATTCTTTCCGGCTGACAGCGTCTTTGGTCTTGGAATGACATTCAATGGCTATGTCGTTGTCAGTACTCTGGGCGGACGCGTAGTGACAGTTGACCGAGAGACTCTCGCACCCGTCGACAGCTACCTTGCGCAGGAAGGAGAATTGTTCACCAACGGTTTTGCCACCAGCAACGAGCTCTCCGGGGGGGCCGTTTACATCGCATCAAACAGGCGGATGTATCGCCTCGCGGTCGATGAACAGGGTGGTATTCATGACAGCCCGGAATACGGGGCTTGGTCAGCAATATATGATCCCGGCGAGCGGCTGCCAACTGGCAAGATAGCTGACGGGACGGGTTCGACCCCCACACTGATGGGGTTTGCCGCTGATGACGACAAACTTGTCGTACTGACCGACGGTGCCCGGAAGATGCGTCTTGTGGCATTCTGGCGTGATGCGATTCCACAAGGATGGAAAGTACGTGTCGGTATGCCTTCACGGCGCATCGCCGATCAGGTAGAAGTGGATTTCGGTCCCGATTATCCGGTCGTCCAGTCTGAACAGTCGGTTGTTGCGGAAGCGGGATATGCCTTCGTCGTGAACAGCATGCTGTCCGGCGGAAGCAAACCAATGCCCGCAAAAGGGGCGTTTATTCGCGGCCTGCTGGCAGGAACAGTTCGCCCTCTGCCCAAGGGGGCAGCCATGTATCATTGGAATCAGCGGCGAGATCGTTGGGAACTGCAATGGCAACGGACCGATATCGGTACGATTGCGACTGTGCCAATGTTATCCAAGGGGAGTAGCATGGTGATCCTCAACGGTACGCTGGATGGGCATCCCGGTCGTCTTTACCATCTCGGACTGGATCTCGAAAACGGTGCGTTGAAGATGTCGATAGAGACTGGAACTGATCCTCGTTTCAACGGGGCTTTTACCGGTATCAAGTCGGATGATGATGGCAGCCTTATGTATACAACGATGTTCGGTCTTGTCAGATATGATACCAACCGGATGCAGCGGATTGCATCTCCTGAAGGCAGCGAGGATGATACATCCTGCCGCCTCCCATAGGTTCAAATAGCCGTCGCCCCGCCATCCACCACCAGCGGGTGGCCGGTTACGAAGCTGGCCTGATCCGAACAGAGCCACAACACCGCACTGGCCATTTCTTCTGGCTTAGCCATGCGGCCCATCGGCGTCATCGCTTCCATCGCGGCCCGATATTGCGGGATTTTAGCAATTTGTTCCACCATCGGCGTATCGACCACGCCGGGGCAGATTGCGTTCACGCGGATGCCTTCCTTGGCATAGCGGAGCGCAGCAGAGCGGGTAATGCCCACCACGCCATGCTTGCTGGCGACATAGGCGGGCTGGCTGGGATTGCCGACCAGACCGTTGACAGAGGCCGTGTTGACGATGGCCCCACCGCCGCGTTCCAGCATGGCGGCAATTTCTGCGCGCATGCAGAACATGATCGAATCGAGGTTCACATGAATCGACAAGCTCCAGTCATCCGTGGTCCATTCATCGCTGCCGGGGCGGTTGATCCCGGCATTGTTATGCGCAAAATCCAGCCCGCCAAACTGCGCCAGCGTGGCGGAAATCAGCGCATCAACTTCGGCTTCATTGGACACGTCGCAGCGCTGATAGGCGGCATTTCCGCCTGCCTGTTCGATCAGCGCGACCGTTTCCGCGCCTTTTTCGTCCTGCACATCGGACACCATCACGCTGGCCCCCGATGCAGCAAAGGCGAGGGCGCTGGCCCGGCCAATCCCGCCGCTTGCCCCTGTTACCAGGGCAACCTTGCCCTCAAAGCCGTAATTCATCACATCCTCCATTTGCGTAATCTATCTGTATCCCTATAACGCATAGCATGATTTATCCGACATAAAACCTGCGAGATTCGTATGCTCGAGCCACTTTTTGAACCGATCCAGCTAGGCGCGCTTTCGCTCCGCAACCGCATTATCATGGCGCCGATGACCCGCGACCGCGCGGGGCCGGGCGATGTGCCCTCGGATATCATGGTGGAATATTACCACCAACGCGCGGGTGCTGGCATGATCGTGACAGAGGGCGCGCAGCCCAGCGCGGTGGGCAAGGGCTATTGGCGCACGCCGGGGATTCACTCCGCTGAACAGATTAAGGGCTGGCGGCGCGTGGCCGATGCCGTGCATGCCGAAGGCGGGACGATCGTGATGCAGCTGATGCATTGCGGGCGGGTGGTTGTTCCCGCCAATCGCGGTTTCGAGGCAGACATCATCGCGCCCAGTGCAATTGACTGTCCGGCCAGGGTTCCCGGCCCGGATGGGGTTCCCGTACCGACCGGTTCGGCCCGCGCGCTGGACCCCTCGGAATTGCCTGCGCTGGCTGAAGAATATGCGCAGGCCGCTCGCAATGCGCGCGAAGCGGGGATTGACGGGGTGGAGTTGCATTGCGCCAGCGGCTATCTGATCAACCAGTTCCTCAATCCCGCGAGCAATCAACGCGAGGACGAATTTGGCGGATCACCGGAAAACCGTGCACGCTTCCCGGTCATGGTGCTGCAGGCGCTGGCCGATGCTATTGGCGCGGACCGGGTGGGTTTCCGCATCTCGCCGGGTAATGGCTATAACGGGATGGACGTGTCCGATCCCTGGGCCACCTTTACACCCTTCCTGCAGGCGGCGGACAGGCTGGGCCTCGCTTTCCTGCATGTGGTGGATATGGGTGAAGACTGCCCGGATACGCTGGGGCATATTCGGCGGGCCTATACCGGGGCGGTGATCACCAACAACATGCTCAAAGCGGATAGCGCGGCGCAGATCCTGCGAGACGGCGCGGCAGAGGCCGTGTCGTTCGGGCGCGCCTTTATCGCCAATCCCGATCTTCCTGCCCGGATCAAGGCGGGGTATGAGCTCGCCAAGCCGGATTATTCGCTGCTCTATACAGGTGAGGAGCGTGGCTATTGTGACTATCCGCCAATGGGTTGAGCATATCCTCCCACCCCCCGCAGCGGATTTGCACCAGAGCCCGCTTTGCTCATGTCTCCGAGAGGCGCTTTTCGGCCGGTGCGCGGATTCGCTTGCCAAGGCGCGGTGCGTTACGCATGTAAGGCACCATGGAAAACACCGATGACGACGCGCTGACCCCGCTGCACCCCAACCCCTGACAACAAGATCGACATCCGGGTGTTGCCGACCCCCGCTCGGGCTACGCCCTCACGGCGCTCGCCTACACCCGGATCAAGTGGCCTGGTTTTGCTCCGCCCAATGGCCCACTTTTACTCCGCCGTTGACACCTCTATCTATGAGCGATCTAGTCATAGGTTTTGTAACAGTCGGCGGGCCACTTTTGTTGGCCCAGTCGGCCCGAAGCTG